>NZ_FUXM01000053.1 GCF_900167165.1 Carboxydocella sporoproducens DSM 16521
TTATGTAGACAAAGATGGTAAGGTAGTGCTTTCGGCGCGCAACATTGGCTTAAATCTTCAGGAATTACCCCCTGCTTCCACTCTGGCGGTGGCAGGTGGTAAACATAAAGCTCAAGCCATACTGGCGGTCGCTGCCACCGGGGTACTAAAATACCTGGTGACAGATGAAGGGGCCGCTCAGGCAATGCTGGAAACATTAAGGAAAAAGAATTAGCAGTAAAGGAGAGATGAATCATGACAGTACGCGTAGGTATTAACGGTTTTGGCCGCATTGGCCGCAATGTTTTCCGGGCCGCTCTCAACAAGCCGGAAATCGAAATCGTAGCCATCAATGACCTGACTGATGCTAAAACCCTGGCTCATCTGCTGAAATATGACTCTGTGCATGGCATCCTCAATGCCGAAGTACAGGCTGGCGACGGGGAGATCATCGTTAATGACAAGGCTATCAAGGTTTATGCTGAAAAGGACCCGGCCAATCTGCCCTGGGGCGATCTGGGGGTGGATATTGTGGTGGAATCCACC
This sequence comes from Carboxydocella sporoproducens DSM 16521, assembly GCF_900167165.1. Classification (NCBI taxonomy): domain Bacteria; kingdom Bacillati; phylum Bacillota; class Clostridia; order Eubacteriales; family Clostridiales Family XVI. Incertae Sedis; genus Carboxydocella; species Carboxydocella thermautotrophica. The sequence goes on from NZ_FUXM01000053.1 coordinate 526, forward strand.
GGTCGTTTCACCAACCGGGAAGATGCTGCCAAACACCTGCAAGCTGGCGCTAAGAAAGTCATCATTTCTGCTCCAGCCAAAAATGAGGATATCACTATTGTGATGGGGGTTAACCAGGACAAATATGATCCAGCTAACCACCATGTAGTTTCCAATGCCTCCTGCACCACCAACTGCCTGGCTCCCTTTGCCAAAGTTATCCACGAGAAGTTCGGGATTGTGCGGGGCTTGATGACCACAGTACACTCCTATACCAATGACCAGCAAATTCTGGACCTGCCTCATAAGGATTTGCGCCGGGCCCGGGCTGCTGCTATGTCCATCATTCCTACCACTACCGGTGCAGCTAAAGCGGTCGGTCTGGTTCTGCCGGAACTGAAGGGCAAACTGAATGGCTTCGCAATGCGGGTTCCCACTCCTAATGTTTCTGTAGTTGACCTGGTCTGTGAGCTGGCTACCGAAGCAACAGCGGAAGAAATCAATGCCGCTCTCAAAGCTGCAGCTGAAGGGGAATTGAAAGGCATTCTGGCCTACACCGAAGAGCCCCTGGTTTCGAGGGATTTCAATGGCAATTCCAATTCTTCTATTGTGGATGGCCTCTCCACCATGGTGATTGATAAAAAACTGGCCAAGATTGTATCCTGGTATGACAATGAATGGGGTTACTCCTGCCGGGTAGTGGATCTGGCTCTGTATATTGCTTCCAAAGGTCTGTAATGGTAAGATATAGAGTGGGTTAAAAAACAGGGAGGTGGGCCCGCGTGGAAAAAAAGACCATCCGCGATGTGGACGTTAAGGGCAAACGGGTTCTGGTTCGGGTGGATTTTAATGTCCCCACGGATGAAAACCGGCAAATTACCGATGATACCCGGATCAGGGCTGCACTGCCCACCATTAAATACCTGCTGGAACAGGGAGCCAAAGTAATTCTGGCTTCCCACTTTGGCCGGCCGAAAGGCCAGGTTAATGAAAAATACCGTCTGGACCAGGTTGCCAAGCGTTTAAGTGAGCTGCTGGGCCAGGAAGTGGCCAAAACCAGTGACTGTGTTGGCCCGGAAGCCGAGGCTGCCGTTGCTGCGCTGGCACCCGGGCAGGCACTGCTGCTGGAGAATGTGCGCTTCCATGCTGAGGAAGAGAAAAACGATCCTGAATTCGCGAAAAAACTGGCGGCTTTAGCCGATCTATTCGTCAATGATGCCTTTGGCGCTGCTCACCGGGCCCATGCCAGCACCGCCGGTGTGGCCCAGTACCTGCCGGCTGTGGCCGGTTTCCTGATGGAAAAGGAAATCAGCATCATGGGCAAGGCCCTGGCCAATCCGGAGCGGCCCTTTGTGGCTATTATCGGTGGGGCCAAGGTGTCAGACAAAATCGGGGTTATCCAGAATCTGCTCACCAAAGTGGATACTCTGATCATCGGTGGCGGCATGGCCAACACCTTCCTCAAGGCTCAGGGGTATGAACTGGGTAAGTCCCTGGTGGAAGAGGATAAGGTCCAGCTGGCAAAAGAACTGCTGGCTACAGCCCAGCAACGAGGAATAGAACTGTTGCTGCCCCGGGATGTAGTAGTAGCAGCCGCCTTCGCTCCCGATGCTGAACATAAGACAGTAGCCGTAGGGGAAATTCCTGCTGACTGGCAGGCCCTGGACATTGGCCCGGCTACCGCTGAAAAGTACGCTGGAGTAATTCGCCAGGCCAAAACTGTGGTCTGGAATGGACCTATGGGGGTCTTTGAAATGGATGCCTTTGCCAGAGGCACCGAAGCGGTGGCAAAGGCCATGGCCGAATGCCCTGGCACTACCATCATCGGTGGTGGCGATTCGGTAGCAGCAGTAGAAAAAGTGGGCGTAGCCGAAAAAATGACCCACATTTCCACCGGGGGCGGCGCTTCCCTGGAGTTTCTGGAAGGCAAGACCCTGCCTGGGGTAGCAGTACTGCAGGATAAATAAATTTCATACGTGAATGGAGGTGGCCCGGTTTGCGGCAACCAATTATCGCCGGGAACTGGAAAATGCATAAAACGGTAGCTGAGGCCCTGGCTTTTGTGGAAGCTATTAAGCCTGAGCTGGCCGGTGCCACCGCCGCGGAAACGGTCATCTGTGCACCCTTCACCGCCCTGGCCTCCCTGGCCGAGGCGGTGAAGGGCACTCCTATTCGTATTGGGGCCCAGGACCTGTTCTGGGAAGAACAGGGTGCCTATACCGGGGAAATTTCTCCCCTGATGTTAAAGGAACTGGGTGTCAGCTATGTGATAGTAGGCCATTCCGAGCGGCGGCAATATTTTGCTGAAACCGATGAGACAGTGAACAAGAAAGTCAAGGCAGCATTGAAACACGGCCTGGTTCCCATTGTCTGTGTGGGGGAAACCCTGGAACAGCGGGAAGCGGGCGAGACTTTTCAGGTGGTGGAACAACAGACCCGTCTGGGGCTGGCCGGTCTGACTGCAGAACAGGTTGCCGGTCTGGTTATTGCCTATGAACCGGTCTGGGCCATCGGCACTGGCCGCACTGCTACTGATGCTGATGCGGAGGAAGTGATCGCCTACATCCGCGGTGTGGTCAATGACCTGTTTGGGGCTGAAGCCGCTGAACGAGTCCGGATTCAGTACGGGGGCAGTGTCAAGCCTGACAACATCGCTGGTCTCTTAGCCCAGCCCAATATAGACGGGGCTCTGGTAGGAGGAGCCAGCCTGGATCCAGTTTCCTTTATCGCCCTGGTCAGGAGGTAAAAGCAATGAAACCTGTCAAACAACCGTTAGCCCTGATTATCCTGGATGGTTTTGGCTGGCGGGAAGAAAAGCGGGGCAATGCCATTGCCCAGGCTAACCTGCCCTATTTCCATCAGTTGCTGCGGGAATGGCCCTGGACCACGCTGGAAGCTTCCGGTCTGGCTGTAGGTCTGCCCCAGGGTCAGATGGGTAATTCCGAGGTAGGGCACCTGAACATGGGGGCCGGTCGTATTGTTTACCAGGAATTTACCCGTATCAGCCTGGCTATTAAAGAAAAGACCTTTTTCCAGAATGAAGTGCTGAAGGAAGCCATGCAAAAAGCCAAAAACAGTGGTAAAGCGGTCCATCTGCTGGGACTGGTTTCCGACGGAGGAGTGCACAGCCATATTGAACATCTTTATGCCCTGCTGGACCTGGCCAAAGCAGAGGGGGTAGAGCGGGTTTATATCCATGCTTTCCTGGATGGACGGGATGTGCCTCCCGCCAATGCCCTGGAATATATAAGGCCCCTGGAGCAAAAGCTATCAGCGATAGGGTTAGGCAAAATCGCTACCGTCAGCGGCCGCTACTATGCCATGGACCGGGATAAGCGCTGGGAACGGGTGGAAAAAGCCTATGCCGCTATGGTATATGGCGAAGGTGTTACCGCTGCTTCGGCGGAGGAAGCAGTTCAGTCTGCCTATAACCGCGGTGAGACCGATGAGTTTGTGAAGCCAGCAGTGATTGTAACAGAAGGTAAGCCGGTAGCCACTGTTAAAGCCGGGGATACCATGATTTTCTTCAACTTCCGGCCTGACCGGGCCCGTCAGCTGACCCGGGCTTTTGTGGACCAGGAGTTCAGCGGTTTTGAGCGGCGGCAAGGCTATTTCCCGGTGTATTTCGTCTGCATGACAGAATATGATGCCACTATTCCGGCACCGGTGGCTTTCCCGCCCCAGTCTTTGAAAAATACCCTGGGGGAAGTGCTGGCTGCCCATGGCAAAACTCAGCTCCGCATTGCGGAAACGGAGAAATATGCCCATGTCACGTTTTTCTTTAATGGCGGGGTAGAGATCCCCAACCCCGGGGAAGACCGCCTGCTCATACCTTCACCCAAAGTGGCCACCTATGACCAGAAGCCGGAAATGAGCGCCTTTGAAGTTACCGCTGAACTGCTGAAAGAACTGGAACAGGATAAATATGATGTGATCATCCTCAATTACGCTAATCCGGATATGGTAGGTCATACGGGGGATATGGAAGCAACCATTAAAGCCGTAGAGGCAGTGGATCAGTGTCTGGCTAAGGTAGTTCCTGCCATCCTCAAGCGGGGCGGTGTGGCCATCATCACTGGTGACCATGGCAATGCGGACTGCAAACGGGATGATGAAGGCAATGTCCTGACTTCTCATACCACCAGTCCGGTGCCCTTTGTTCTGGTTTCTCCTGAACATAAGGAGGCCAAACTGCGCGCTGACGGCAAGCTGGCTGATGTGGCACCTACTATTCTGGAACTCATGGGCTTTCCCCAGCCAGAAGAAATGACAGGACAAACCCTGTTGATCAAGTAAGGGAGGGATTTTTTGTGTCAACCATTATCGAAAATATTTATGCCCGGGAAATCCTGGACTCCCGTGGCAATCCCACAGTTGAAGTAGATGTCTACCTGGAAGATGGCACTCTGGGCCGGGCGGCTGTACCTTCAGGCGCCTCTACCGGCGCATTTGAGGCTGTTGAGCTGAGAGATGGGGACAAAGGCCGTTATCTGGGCAAAGGGGTCCAAAAAGCGGTGGATAATGTCAATTCCATCATCGCTCCCCAGCTGATCGGCATGGATGCCACTTTCCAGACCGAAATCGACAAGGTCCTGCTGGAACTGGATGGTACCCCCAATAAAGGCAAACTGGGGGCCAATGCCATCCTGGGCGTTTCCCTGGCGGTAGCCAAGGCCGCTGCCAAATCCCTGGGTCTGCCGCTGTATCAATACATAGGAGGCACCAATGCCAAGGAATTGCCGGTGCCCATGATGAACATCCTCAATGGCGGCAAGCATGCGGATAATAATGTGGACATTCAGGAATTTATGATCATGCCGGTGGGGGCCGATTCCTTTGCCGAAGCCCTGCGCATGGGTGCTGAAGTCTTCCACAATCTGAAGACTGTGTTGAAGGGCAAAGGGATGAATACTGCCGTTGGTGATGAAGGTGGCTTTGCTCCCAACCTCTCTTCCAACGAAGAGGCTCTGCAGGTTATTATGGAAGCTATTGAAAAGGCCGGTTACAAGCCGGGAGAAGATATCGCCCTGGCCCTGGATGTGGCTTCCACTGAGCTGTATAAAGATGGCAAATATGTGCTGGCCGGCGAAGGAGTATCCTACACTGCCGAGGAAATGGTAGCCTATTACGAAAAACTGGTGTCCAGATACCCCATCGTCTCCATTGAAGACGGTATGTCCGAAGAAGACTGGGAAGGCTGGGCCCTGCTCACTGCCAGACTTGGCAAAAAAATCCAGCTGGTAGGGGATGACCTGTTTGTTACCAATACCGAGCGCCTGAGCAAGGGGATCGAGCGCGGGGTAGCCAACTCCATCCTGATCAAGGTCAACCAGATCGGTACTCTGACCGAGACCCTGGATGCCATTGAAATGGCCAAACGGGCCGGTTATACCAATGTCATCTCCCACCGCTCCGGCGAAACTGAAGACAGCACCATAGCTGATATTGCCGTGGCTGTTAATGCCGGTCAAATCAAAACCGGTGCTCCTTCCCGCACCGACCGGGTAGCGAAGTACAACCAGCTGCTGCGCATTGAAGAAGAGCTGGGCAATCTGGCTATCTATCGCGGCAAAAAGACCTTCTATAACCTGAAATAAGCAATTAGCCCCGTCCTTAGCGGACGGGGTTTTTGCTATACTGGTTATAGTGGATTTTGTCATAAGCCAGCTGCTCCAGGCTGGCTGGAGACCTGGTTTCGGCTGGATAGCCGATGGCCAGCAAGGCCAGGACCCGGTAAGGGGCCGGGACCTGCAGAACCTCCTTGACATATTCCTCCGAGGACTGCCCTGCTGCCGTTTGCCGCAGGCGAATCTGAATCCAGCAGGAACCCAGGCCCAGGGAGGTGGCAGCCAATTGCATCAGGATGGTAGCGATGGAGGCATCTTCGATCCAGACATCGCATTTGTTTTCATCGGCGATAACAGCGATACCCAGTGGTGCCTCAGCCAGAAAAGAAATACTGTGGGCCTTGGCTTTGGCCAGCTGTTGCAACAAACTTTTATCCTGGATGACAATGAATTCCCAGGGGCGCAGGCTGCGGGAGGAGGGCGCCAGCAGGGCCGCTTGCAGGATTTTTTCTATTTTTTCTTTCTCCACCGGCTGGTCGGTAAAACGGCGAATACTGCGGCGCTTTTGTAATAATTCCAGCATCTTACCCACTCCTTTCAAATTTTTATAACTATATTATAACATTGCTTTTTACTGGTGGAATATGCTAAAATGTCAGAAAAATGCCCTTGGAGGTGAAGGCATGCAGATAACAGGACGCCCGGTCACCCCGCTTTTTTTTCCGGGCAACCGGACCGGCATAGTATTGATTCATGGCTTCACCGGTTCACCGGGGGAAGTGGAGCCCCTGGGCCGGGCCCTGGCGGCTCAGGGCTGGACGGTACAGGTGCCCCTGTTACCCGGCCATGGCACTGATGTGGAAGAGCTGGCCCGCACCTGCTGGCGGGACTGGGTGGCTGCTGCGGAAAAAGCGGTAGTAGAGCTCAGGCAAAAGTGCGACCGGGTCTACCTGGCCGGGTTATCGATGGGGGGGTTGATCAGCCTCTACCTGGCCCATTATCAGCCGGTAGTAGGAGTGATCAGCCTGGCGGCCCCGATTTATCTCAAAAACAAGAAAGCCTATCTGGCTCCTTATTTACGCTGGGTCAGACGCTATGCTCCCAAAGAGAGGCAAGAAGATGGGCATTACCTGTTAACTCATTTCAATTATGATCACATACCGCTGGCCGCTCTGGTCAGTTTACTGGAATTTATTCGAACTGCCCGCAAGCAACTCCCCCTGGTACAAGTACCGGTCTTGCTTATCCAGGGTGATGCGGATGAGACTGTTGACCCGGCTAGTGCCGAATACATCTTTCACCAGCTGGGAAGCAGAGAAAAAAAGTTGTTGTCCCTTCCAGGAGGCAGACACCTTTTGCCTTTAGGGCCGCAGCGCCAGCAGGTGGCAGAAGCGGCCATCGCCTTTATTAACAGTTTGGAGGAACAGAGCAATGAAGGAGTTTCAAGGAGAATATGACCACTGGTGTTTTGCCTGTGGCAAGCAAAATCCCCGGGGTTTACATCTGGAATTTACGATAGAGGGGGAGGAGTATGTGACTACCTTCACTCCGGGCCCGGTCCATCAGGGCTATCCCGGTATCATGCACGGAGGGATTATCTGCACCCTGCTTGATGAAGTAATGGGCCGCTACCTCTGGAAGCAAGGCCTGACGGCACCTACGGCGGAGTTGACGGTGAGATTTCGGCGGCCTGTTCCCATCAATGAACCTTTACAGGTTCGGGGCCGGGTGGTCAACCGCCGGGGCCGGGTGATTGAAATGGAAGCCAGTCTGATTTTGCTCAAGGACCAGCAAGTGGCGGCCACAGCCACTGGCAAATTCATTCAAATCAAAGAAGGAGGACTGACTGATGGACAGAATTGAAGCAGTACAGCTGATGGAGAAATATGTAACCAACACAAATTTGCGCAAGCACTGCCTGGCAGCGGAATTCGTCATGCGCCGCCTGGCCCGCCATTTTGGCGAAGATAAGAAAATCTGGGGCTTAGCTGGCCTCTTGCATGATATCGATTATGACCAGACCAAGGATGACCCGGCCCGCCACAGTCAGGTGGGAGCCGACCTGCTGGCTGAACTGGGGCTGCCGGAGGAAGTGGTCTATGCCGTGCGGGTACATAACGAATACCACGGCCTGCCCCGCCTGTCCCGCCTGGATAAGGCCCTCTACAGCGTTGACCCCACCACCGGCCTGATTGTGGCCGGAGCCCTGATCCGTCCGGAAAAGAAGCTGGCGGCAGTGGATGTGCCTTTTCTGGTCAATCGTTTTCACGAAAAATCCTTTGCCCGCGGGGCCAACCGGGAGCAGATTCAAGCCTGTACGGAACTGGGTCTGAGCCTGGAGGAGTTCCTGGGGCTGGCGTTAGAGGCGATGCAGGAACATAGTGAGGAACTGGGATTGTAGAGGTAAGACACCCTGGCGAGGGTGTCTTTTTTTATGTGCTGTATTTAGGAGGCAGATTTTCATTGAGTAAATGCAAGAAAGCTTGGAAAGGTGACATTTTCACAAGGTAAACACATGATTAAAATTACATTATTGACAAAATATTTACAGAAAAGGTAAAATAACATATATCAATGCGGGCGCTATCGCTGTCGACTTTTAGTCACTTGTTAAAGCAAATCAAAGATTCATCTTGCTGTAGACTGCAAAAGCGAAGTTACCAACTGCAATAGAAGTACACCAGATAACGTAAATGATGGGGAAATGGGTAGCACTTTAATTCAACTCTGCATTTTTATTTTATCTAGCCATAAATATATTACACAGAACTTTATTGGCTAGGGGGGTAACTTCACATGGCCTTAGTTGAGTTTCAGATATACTTTCCTATAGCGGATAGTGTAGTTTTAGAATTTTGGGATTCGAGGACAAAACTGGTGCATATTCCCATGGATATTGATTCCGATGGATATTGGGAAAAAAGTATTAACTTGGATGATGGCTTGTATCACTATTGTTTTTTCATTAATAACAGCTTTCGAGTCAATGACCCACAAACGTTTCCTGCTTATGTTCTAGAAAATGGTAAACCTATATCAAGTCTTGTAATCGAAAATTCCGAGGTTAGAAAATTAAATTATGATTCTGCTAATATAGAAGTTGAATACATAGACATGTATGCCGGAACGTCACGTTTGCCTAGACTCAACAGGGAATTCAGCAATTCTGATGGAGAAATAGGTATAAATATTGATTTCATTAAAGTTAAGGGCATACATCTAGTTAGTTTCGTATGGGTTAATCCTATGTTGGAAATAGCATACGTTTCTGATTGTATCGTATCAGGTAATCCTTCAGGCAAAGGACAAGCAGTTCAAGCTTCGGGTTGGATCACAACTGATCCCAATAATCAGCTAATCCCAGGCAAATGGCATCTTGTAGTTTTAGTAAATGGCAATGAAATTTGTTGTTTGCCATTCTATATACGAAGTTATTTCTACCGACTGCAACAGGGTAGAGTTATAGCCCTGTAAAAAATTAAAAATTATGGGAGGTATGGTAAAATGGGTATGGGGGACTTAAGGGTCGCCGAGAGAAAAGCAAGGTCAACACAACAGTCGGCAGCAAACAAAACTTCTACTTCGACAGTTCAAAAAACTTCTACTTCAACTACTCAAAAATCTTCTACAACAACGAAACATACTCCAATAGTACAACTAACCAAATCCGGAGGCGCGGCTTCTACTAGTAGTATTTCATCTACACATAAATTCTCTGGGGCAGCAAAACAATTTTCATCTGGTATGGGAGGATTAAGGGTAACCGAATCGAAAATATCGAGCAACTCTTCTTCCCCCACTAAATTCTTAGGAGCAGCGAAACAATCTTCACCTGGCATGGGAGGACTAAGGGTAGCCGAAGCCAAGAAGTTAGGCGAAAAAAATCTGGGGACAGGAAAATTTGTCGATGACAAAGCAACCTCAAAAACATTATTAGGAACTGATAACATGAAAAACGGTCCTAGTAACGCTAAGCTAAATTTGGGTAAGGCACAGGTATCTAGATTTAGTGGAGGACCTGGTGGAGTCAAAGGAGAAGCTTATACTGTGGAAACAGGTGTAGAGATAATAAGCCTTGACAATCCTAAAAACTTCTTAGGATTTACTGCAGGTGTAGATGTAAATACAGGTGTTGTAAAAGGAGGACTTTATCTAGAAAGTGATAAAGGACTTGCACTGGGCAGTCTTGGAGGGGGTGCTTATGCTACATTAAAAGAAGGAAATCTTCATGCAAAGTTAAGGGTTGGCAATTTAAATGTGTATGCTAATGTAGGAGGAAATGTGGCGGGAATAGGTGCCATGGGTGAAGTCTCTATACTTGATAGACGGTCGGATGATTCATATCATATTTTTTCTGCCGACGGGTTACTAGAATTTTTAGTTGGGGCAAATGTCAATATTGACATTTATTTACAAGACAAAAAAAGCAAACACTAAAAAATACTTCAGCCAGAAAGGGATATAAACTATGGCGTTTAAAACTTTAAAAAGTTTATTAAAAAAACTATTTATTTTTGATGAGTTTATGAGGATGTACTTAATAATGTTCTCTATATTATACGTCATAGGGATATTCAAATTTATCTATCTCATAAACAGTATTATAGGATTCGTTCAATACGTGGGGTTAATGATTGGGCTGCTCATAGTTATTGTACTTGGTCTTCACTTCTTTCAATTTCTATGTAGGTTGGTTGGCATGGACAAAATCTATACTAATATGAAGCAGATTATAATGAATAGAAATAAGAAAAACTAATCATTAAAGATGCTTGAAGAGAGTACTACTCTATTAAGGTATGATTTATTGGGGTATGTAAATAGTTTTGTGTAAATGGTTTTTCCCTGGTAATTGAGGGCATACTATAAACGGCTCTTACATTTCAGGAGGATAGGGCTCTGCTGGGGAGCAACCTGAGCGCCTGAAGTGGTTCTGCCAGGGGGGATTTCCCCCTTTTTTCTTCCTCCTTGGGAGAACAAAAGCGTAAAACCCCGGGGAGTTGGGGGCAGAGCCCCCAAGCATCCTTATTGCAGTTTACTAGATAAGCGATCACCAAAATATATTACTAATTGTGACATACATCTACCCCAGTCTCTGATTGGCATTGTCCATTTTTTGCTTATTTCCTGGGTTGCAAGATAAATTATCTTGCGCAAAGCATCATCCGTAGGATAAGCCGTTTTGGTTTTACATATTTTACGCAATTGTCTGTGGTAGCCCTCAACAATGTTTGTTGTATATATGAGCCGGCGGATTTCTTCAGGGTATCTAAAATATGCCGTAAGCTCAAGCCAGTTTCTTTCCCAGGATTTTATGACTAATGGATATTTACTTCCCCATTTTTCCTTGAATTTTTCAAAATTCAGCTCTGCTTCTTCAAGAGTTAATGCTTTATAGATTGTTTTAAGATCTGTTACCAAGGCTTTACTATCTTTGTAAGAAACATATTTTAAGGAATTTCTAATTTGATGGATTACACATAGTTGTATTTCTGTCTGTGGAAATACAGCCGCAATAGCCTCAGAAAAGCCGGATAAATTATCCTTTGCGATAATTAAAATATCTTGTACACCGCGGTTTTTAAGATCGTTCAAAACTCCCAACCAAAAACTAGCACTTTCATTTTCACCGATCCATATCCCGAGTACAACTTTAAAACCATTTAGGTTAATTCCTAAAACTGTATATGCAGCTTTATTAATAATACGTCCATCCTGACGTACTTTGAAATGGATGGCATCAAGAAATATGATTGGATAAACTGGCTCAAGAGGTCTGGATTGTCATTCCGTTATTTGAGGTAATATTTTATCCGTTATTTTGCTGATTAATGCAGGGGAAACTTCTATACCATAAATTTCTTTTAAATTGTCCTCAATATCACGATTGGATATTCATTTTGCGTACTTGGTATTATTAACCATTTACACAAAACCCTAAACATTCTCATTTATTGCTAAGCTTACCAACAAGTGCGCCGATAGGCGCTTTTTTTTAGTGCGCCCGGCATGGGCGTTGTCTATAGGGTGGAAGTCCCGAACGGCGAAGGTAGCAGTAGCCGTAGCTTAAGACAAGGGTGTCCACCGTGAGGTGGAATCTGAAGGAAGTCGGCGGCAAACCTCCGGCCCGACGAACAGAAACCACATAAGAGGCTAGCGGCAGTTGGATGAGCTTGCCAAACAAAGCGAAGTCCTTGCTACCGAAGGCTGCCGAGAGTAAATGTGGCGGGTAGATGGAGGGAAAGACAGCGCTTTTACCCGGGGAGGTCTGCCGGAGATGTTGGTAATGCCAATAACCCAGGTTGTAAGGCCTGGCTGAACCGGCAGAAGTCAGCAGAGGTCATAGTAGCCAGTATTGACGTCAAACTGGTGAAGGGCC
>NZ_FUXM01000054.1 GCF_900167165.1 Carboxydocella sporoproducens DSM 16521
TTCTACCCACTTTTCTATATAAACTTTTCCACATCGATTACAAAATCTACTCTTACATGTAAATGCTACTTTCTTTTTCTCGCTCCCGGTACAATTAGTACATATGTATTCTGCATAACCGTACTTTGGGTCCCCGCATTTTATTGCCTTTTCTACCGCTTCAATTACACTCTCCCTCATGTCTTCCGGTATTTTTTCTCCGTATATTTGGAGAAACCGTTCCCAATGTTCTTTAAGTATATCGACTATTTTTATTGATTGTTTATTTTCTTTCTCATGCGCTCTCATATTTCTACCTTAACACCCTAAGTTATCCACATCAAGCCTTAAAGCATAATTTCCTAAACATAAATAAAGCCAGGCTGTGCCTGGCTCTGATTTACCCTCTTCTGCTGCCGCGGCCACCCCGCTTGGCTTCGGTAGCTCGCCGCAAATCAGCCTGCCGTTCATCACTGTCCTTCAGAAAACGGGCCAGCCTCTCCTCAAAACTGATTTGAGAGCGCTTGCGGTCTGCCCGTTCCGGAGCTTCCTGAGTCTGTTTAATGGACAGGCCGATTTTACCCCGGTCATCCACATTCAGGACTTTAACCCGTACAGTGTCCCCCTCCTTGAGAAAATCCCGCACATCCTTCACATAAGTATGGGCAACCTCGGAAATGTGAACCAGTCCCGTTTGCCCGTCCGGCAATTGCACAAAAGCACCAAAATTGGTAATGCCGGTAACTACTCCCTCAACGATGCTCCCTACTGCGATGGCCATAAACAGAGAATTCCTCCTTAATGTCATATATCAAAATTATATAGGTTACAAGAAAAAACTGTCAAGCAAAACCTTTTTCCCTTATTGTTTTTTCTTACCGACAGCGGGAATTACCACCTTTTCCCCTGGTTTTACCAGATTCAGCTCTTCCCGGGCCCGGCGCTCTATGTACTCATCAGTTTGTAACAACTTGATTTCTTCTTTTAACTTAGTATTGCTCATTTCCACTGCTTTTATTTTGTTTTGCACAGAACTGATTTCCTTTTCCAGCTGATTCATTTTTACAGTCTGGTGTACAAAGGAGCCCACTACGATTACACTATATGCCAGAAAAATCCCCACCACTACCCGGCGCCAGAAGAATCTGGATTTGGAACTTCCGGTCTTAACCTTTTTCGGCGTTTCCTTCTCCAGCCGCTGATTTAGATCCACTATTTTTCTTTCAGCCCGTTTACTCATGCCTCATCCTCCTCCGGCTGTCCCAAACCCAGGACATCCCCGCTCATCACAATCACAACCTGATAGCCCTTGTTTCGGGCGCGGTTATATAAGGTAGCCACTGTAGCCGGGCTTAAGCCCAGCTGCTTGGCCACAGCATCTGTCGACCAGCCCATTTCTTTTAAAGCCACCACCTGGCGTTCCCGGATGCTCAGTTTTTCCACACCCCGAATTTCAATCTGCACCTGTCATTCCTCCGGACTTATACCCAGCTTGTCCACAAAAAATATGGATAATAAACAAGTTATCCACACAGTTATCCACAGCAGTGGATAACTGTAGTGCATTTATTACAAATTCATTACAATACTTCTACATGTTATCGTTAATTCCTGCTGCTAATTATTTCCGGCGCTCCTTTTTTTCTGTCCACCATTTCTCCAGGCGCTGGTAAAGGTTGCGTTTAGGTTTTATCCACAATCTTATCCACAAATTTTTCCACAATATCAACAACCAGCGCCACGGCCAGGCCAGAACAATCCCCAGCCAGACCAGAGGCCGGGTCACCAGCCAGATTATTTTCTTGATCAGATTTACCAGCCGGCGCCAGATCTGCGAAATAATCCGATAAACATGAGGGCTAAACCAAAACCAGTAACTGGCCAAACCCAGAGTTACAGCCAGCAAAATATAAAAACGCATCTGCCCGCCATTAACCCCCAGTAAGCTAAAAAAAACCAGGATAGTTGCTATAATCCAGTAGATCAGATCTCCCAGGGCCTTAATCCATTTCGGCCAGTGGTAAAATTCCGACCAGAGACGATAAAAATCAAAAATAATGCCCAGCAAGGCTCCCAATCCCCAGCTAAAAAGAAAAGAAAGGAGTTGAAGCCTGAGTTCCACTCAACGCCCTCCTTTCTATTTGAGCAGCTTGTCAAAAATTCCCTTGCTCTTGCCCCCTTTGGTTTCCGCATAAGTCAGGGAATAAAGGTAGCCCTGTACTACCAGTTTGCCTTCCTCCATATTCAACTGGGTGATATTCAACCCCTCACCCTTCAGGATGAGGTTGCCCAGATTGGTTTTCAGGCTTATCACCTGTTCATCAAAGGAATCCACGTGCTCCACCCCGGTTATGATTACTTCTTCCCGGTTGAGCACTTCCAACCGCTGACCAGTTACTGTTTTCTTGCTCTCCATCCCACTATCCCTCCTTTTCCCTTGTTCATTTTTAATTTATGCCCCTTGTCCCTTGAATATGTCAAAAATGCCCCCATTCCTTTATGGAACAGGGGCCTTTTGCTACCATAACTTTTCTATTTTAACACCTTTATAATAGAACTTAACTATACTCCAGGGCTGTTTCCCTTCTGCAGCCATTTTTTTTGCTCCCCACTGGCAGAGGCCAACTCCATGCCCAAAACCCCTGCCCTTAAAGATGAAGGTTCCGCCGGCATTCTGGATGTCTTCCAGCATCATGGAGCGCATTTTTTCACTGCCCACTGCCAGCCGTAATGCCGGACCGCTAATGGCAACATTCCCGACCTTGAGAGATTCTACTCTCCCTGAAGGTCCGCGTTTAATAATCTGCACTGAAGTTACCTGACCGGGGTCCTGACCGGTTGCCTGTTTTACTGCCCGGGCCAGTTCCTCCCCGCTCAGTTTTACTTCCCAGTGCTTATTTTCCGGGGTAGTGATGGCCATGCAGCCATCGGCTACCGTTGATAAATAAGGGGTAGGCTCTTTTTCATAAGCCAGGCCTTCCTTAGCCGAAGCGGTTTTGCCGCCACAGCAGGCATGAAACCAGGCTTTAACATACTTACCCTGCCAGCGAATGACCTGGCCCCGGGTAAGCTGTACCGCTTTGCGCACATTATCATTGATTTTTTCCGGAGCATAGGCCTGGGATTCCTCAATATCAGTAGAAATATCCGCCCCATACAATTTTTTCACCCGACCAGCCTTGATATTTTCCAGGGTAAAAGTACGGGCCAAAATAGCCTGAGCTCCCAGGGCATTTACCGGCCAGCTGGTATCCATTTCGGCTGCAACCACTCCGGCTACATATTCTTCCAGTTTGATTTTTTTTGTTTGTTTGGTCTTGTTGTCATAGAGTGATATAGTTGGCTCTTCAGTAAACTCTCTCCCGGCCGGCCCTGGCGGTTGCCCGGGTGGTAAGGGTTTACGTAAGGCACAACCTCCACCTATCAGGGTCATCACCACCAGTAATGACAGCAAGATTTTTTGCCATCCCCACCTGAACATATTTTGCCCTCCTTGTCACCTTTTTTCAAGGCTTAGTTTTACCTGGGAGGGCAAAAATATTACATCAGAAAGTGGTTTCCCTGACTTTTATCTCTTCCAGAATTTCATAAAGCTGGCCAGCCAGGGCGGCCGGAACGTTTTCCTTTATCTCCACTACCCGTACCCGCAAACGTCGCTGGCCAAAATCCAGTTCCAGTATATCTCCTGCTTTAACTTCACTGCTGGCTTTGGCCGGCCGACCATTGATCTGAATGCGTCCACCGTCACATACTTCTTTGGCCAGAGTACGGCGTTTAATAATTCGACTTACTTTAAGAAATTTGTCTAAACGCAAACCGATTCCCCCTTAATATGACAAAATCAGGTTCCATGTGGAACCTGATTTTATTCGCTCTTGCTGATAATTACATTACAGCTTCTTTCAGAGCTTTACCGGCTTTGAAAGCAGGTACTTTGGCAGCAGCGATGGTAATTTCTTCACCAGTTTGCGGGTTACGGCCTTTGCGCTCGCCACGGGAGCGAACTTCAAAAGTACCAAAACCAACCAGTTGTACCTTTTCCCCTTTTTTCAGTGCTTCTTCAATTGAAGCAAAGACAGCATTTACGGCTTTTTCAGCATCTTTCTTGGTCAGCTCAGCTTTCTCGGCTACGCTGTTTACCAGATCGGTTTTGTTCACACAAATCCCTCCTGTTTATGTTTTACAGCTGTTTAATTTACCAAATATGGATATTCGCTATAACCCTTGATTTTCCTGCTTTTTACCCATTTTTTTTAGAAATATTTTCATGGTTTTTAGCCAGTTCCCATATTTTGTCTAATTCCGCCAGAGCCAGCTCCTCCAGCTTCTGGCCCCGCTCCCTTACCGTTTGCTCGATAAAGGCAAAGCGACGGCGAAATTTACTACAAGTTCCTTTTAGTGCCTCCTCGGGATCAATGTCGAAAAAGCGCGCCAGATTGACCAGAGCGAAGAGCAGGTCACCCAGCTCCTCCTGTCGTTTTTGCCGGTCATCTAAAACCTGTCCCAGTTCCCGCAATTCCTCCTGAACCTTGTCCCAGGCTCCTCGCCAGTTATCCCAGTCAAAGCCCACCTTGGCTGCTTTAGCCTGCAGTTTATATGCCTGCAGCAAGGCCGGCAGGGATCTGGGAACACCCGC
The DNA here is from genome assembly GCF_900167165.1 of Carboxydocella sporoproducens DSM 16521. Classification (NCBI taxonomy): domain Bacteria; kingdom Bacillati; phylum Bacillota; class Clostridia; order Eubacteriales; family Clostridiales Family XVI. Incertae Sedis; genus Carboxydocella; species Carboxydocella thermautotrophica. The sequence continues at coordinate 4,616 of NZ_FUXM01000054.1, forward strand.
TAGTAGCGATTTCTCCTCTTTGCCCTGTTCCTTCTTTTCCTGGGCCTTGATCTGTTCCCAGTTACGTATCACCTCTCTGCTATCAGCCACCTGTGTATCGGCAAAGACATGGGGATGGCGGCGGATCATTTTCTCAGTTATTACCATTATGACATCATTTAAATCAAAATATTCATGTTCACGGGCAATTTGTGTATGAAAAACCACCTGTAACAGCACATCCCCCAGTTCTTCACAAAGCGCCTCCATATCCTGGTTGTCGATGGCCTCTAAAACTTCATAGGCTTCTTCAATTAAAAAAGGTTTCAAGCTTTGATGGGTTTGCTCCCGGTCCCAGGGACATCCCTGCTCTGAACGCAATTTTTCCATAACCGTCGCCAGGGGTTCCAGGGCATAATGGCCGAATTCAGGTTTCCCCTCCGGATTGGGGGCTAAATAGATACTGGTGAGATGATCTATCCAGGGCAAACGATCCAGTTCATACAGGGGTATGACTACCTTTTTTTCGTCAGCCAATCCTGCCCCCCGGATAACTGTAACTGGATATTCATCCGGGTAAAATTCCATCAAAGTTAGTTTAGTCTCAGAAGCAACCAGCTGGTTATATACCTGCAGCAGAAGCAGGCCATTTCTGGGATTGATCCGGGTTTGGGCCAGCGCTAAAGCGTCAATTATTTGTAGCCCCCCTTGCGCCGGGTCTATTTTCAGGGCTGCATAAATAGCATCCAGAAAACTCATGGCCGGCAATATCCTGACTGTTATCCCCTCTGACTCACAGCGCTTCAGCAACCATTGCACACTGGTCTCTGCCACCAGTGGATGCCCGGGTACACAATAAGCCAGCTGCCCCTTTTGTGTTGCTTGTCCAACCAGCTCCTGTACGATTTTTTCATATACGGCAGCAAAATCCTCAGCTTCTTCATAAAAATGGTCACAGCTAGCGCCTGTAATACCCTGTTGTTTTAACCAGTCAACAATAGGATGTCTATATGTACGGAAAATTATCGGCCCGGTAAAGCCCTTGAGCAACTGCCAGTTGCCCAGAGGGAAAGTTTGCTCATCACCGGGACCAAGGCCGACAATATATATTTCTGCCATCCTCCGTCCTCCTCCAGTCGGTCAAAATAAAGGGTAGTATACCTCAGGCATACTACCCGCCAGCTTCACTGTTCCATTTGTTTGGCCAAAAAGCCCGCTGCAGTCTCAGCCAGCTTTAGTTCCAGTTCTCCCATCCTGACATTGGGGTCTTTAGAGAGAATCAACACTGCGCCGATCTGGTCCCCTTCAGCTATAATGGGTGCTATTACTTCCGCTGTAAACTTGCAGGTGTCATCTTCATCATCCACAGGACAACCCAGGCAATGGGGATGTTCACCCGGGTTATTGATAATAACCGCTTTCCTTTCTTCCATCGCCTTTTCCACTGCGGGACCGATGGGTTTATTCATAAACTCTTTCTTAGAGCCTCCAGCTACGGCAATGACATTGTCCCGGTCAGTAATGCAACAGATATGGCCGACTGCTTCATGCAGAGATTCGGCATACTCCCGGGCGAAATCACCCAGTTCCCCAATGGGGGAATATTTTTTCAGGATCACTTCTCCATCCCGATCGACAAAAATCTCCAGCGGATCGCCTTCCCTGATCCTTAAAGTGCGGCGGATTTCCTTCGGTATTACCACCCGTCCCAGGTCATCAATCCGACGAACTATTCCTGTTGCTTTCATGACAATTCCCTTCCCTCCTTTATACCAACTGACAATTTTTTTGTCACTGTTAGTATTTATCGGCGGGAAGGGAATTATGCTACCAAAATTGTCAGACTTCTTATGCTCGCCCGATTATAGGCTTCGTATTACTGCGTCAGCTGTCGCTGCGGCATCCTCGACGTACTTCCAGTACGCCTCCGGCGCCTTGTTATACTCGCTTCTAAACTGCCTACCCTAGCATTCCAATTCTTTGCATCTCGAAGCTCGTACCTCGAACTTCGAACTTCGTTATTGCGCCGGTTTAGCAGGCTGGGGTGCGCTGCTGCTACCACCGGAAGTACTGGGATGGCCCGGAGGTAACTGGCTACCGTTGCTGGGAGCAGGGGCCGGGGATGCGGCCAGCTCCTTGTCCTTAATCTCGATTTTGGCCTTGCTCTTCAACTCAGCAGTATATTTGGCGAAAGCTTCCTGTTTCTTTTGCATGGGCAATTGCAGGGCCAGTTCCCCTTTAACTTCTTCAAAAGTCCGTTCTTTAGCAGGGATGCGTTCTTCTACCTTAATAATATGATAACCATACTGGGTCTTTACCGGTTCCTTGGTAAAGCTGCCCGGTTTCAGAGAGAAAGCCGCATCTTCAAATTCCTGAACCATCTGACCACGGCTAAAGGTGTATTCGCCACCATTGTCTTTAGAGCCTGGGTCTTCAGACTTTTCTTTAGCCAGTTTGGCAAAGTCAGCACCTTTCTCCAGTTCCTTGATCAGGTCCTGGGCCATTTTCTTGGCCTGTTCCTCAGTCCGGCCTACTTTTTCCTGCTGGGTATCAAATTTGATCAGGATATGACGGGCTCGTACCTGTTCCGGTTGCTTGAACTGTTCCTTGTTTTCTTCATAATATTTCTTGATTTCCTCATCAGTTACCTTGATGTTAGCAGTTACCTTGTTATACAGAGCATCCAGAGCCAGGTTTTGTTTAGTCCACTCCGCAAATTCCTTTTCATCCATGTTATAATTCTTCAGGGCTTCCAGGAATTTTTCTTTGGATTCAAATTTCTTGATGGTCTCTTCTACCCGTTTCTGCACATCGGCATCAGAAGGCAGTACCCCTTGTTTTTTGGCTTCCTGCAACAGGATAGTTTCTTCGATCATGCCATCTAATACCTGCTTCTGGATCGCCTTTAACATAGCTTTACCCTGTTCGGTGTCAAAATTAGCTCCATTTTGCTTGTATACCGCTTTCATTTTTTCCAGGCGGCGTTCAAACTGTTCCTTGGTGATATCCTCCCCATTAACCGTAGCTACCGCATTGCTACCGCAACCGGCTACCAGGGCCAGCATGGCAGCGGTCAGTACGGACGCAACCAGTTTTTTCAGTTTGTACATTCCATCACATCCCCTTTCTGAAAACTGTTTTTATTATACCAAATTCTCGGAACCAATTCCACAGTATTTTATTTCCCTGATAATTTTTTCCACCCAGTTCAGCCCCGGGTCCCGTTTGGACCAGGGCACTCTTATAACCGGCTCCGCACCCCCGACAATATTCAGCCCCCGAATCTTTCCCGGTAACCTCAGGATCTTGACCGGCTCCAGAGGAGCATCAGGTGCCAGCTTGATAATTAAATGTTCCTGTTGTTTGCCGATATAGGTAATGCCTGCTTCCTGGCCTAGAATTTTTATTCTGGCAATAGTCAACAGGTTGACCACCGGTAAAGGCGGATCACCGAAACGGTCTACCAGCTCATCCGACAAATCCAGTAATTGTTCTTCCGTGCGGCAGAGCATGATTTTGCGGTAAATCTCCATTTTTACCGCACCATCTTCGATGTAGTCTGCAGGCAGATAGGCATCTATTGCAATTTCCACGGTAGTTTCCAGCGGTTCTTCCTTGATTTCTCCTTTTAACTCACGTATCGCTTCCTCCAGCATCTGAGTGTAAAGGTCAAAGCCTATGGCCATAATATGACCATGTTGCTCCGGCCCTAGTAAATTGCCGGCCCCCCTGATTTCCAGATCCCGCATGGCTATCTTGAACCCGGAACCCAGCTCGGTAAACTCCCGTAATGTCTGCAACCTTTTTTCCGCAATTTCCGTCAATACCTTATCCTTGCGATAGGTTAAATAGGCATAGGCCATACGATTACTGCGTCCCACCCGGCCCCGCAGCTGATAGAGCTGGGCCAGACCCATGGTATCAGCATTATCGATAATGATGGTATTAACATTGGGAATATCCAGACCGGTTTCAATAATGGTAGTACAGAGCAGAACATCATATTCCTGGTTGAAAAAATCCAGCATGACCTTTTCCAGCTCATCTTCCCTCATCTGTCCATGTCCAATTGCTATGCGGGCCTCGGGTACCAGCTGGGTCAGGAAGGCAAAGATGCGATCCATATCTTCAATGCGGTTGTGAACAAAATAGACCTGTCCCCCGCGGGCCAGTTCCCGCAGGATAGCATCCCGGATCATCAGAGGATTGAATTCCACCACAAAGGTCTGTACTGGATATCTTTCTTCCGGCGGGGTTTCCAGCAAGCTCATATCCCTAACCCCCGCCAGAGCCATGTGTAATGTCCGGGGAATGGGGGTTGCGCTTAAGGTCAAGACATCCACCGTCTGTTTTAATTGTTTCAGTTTTTCCTTATGGGCAACACCAAAGCGCTGTTCCTCATCGACTATCAACAGCCCCAGGTCTCTGAACTTGACATCATCCTGTAACAGCCGATGAGTACCTATTATAATATCCACCTGGCCACTGGCCAGTTTCTTTAAGGTAGCTTTTTGTTCCCGGGCACTGCGAAAACGGCTGAGCAGGTCAATGGAAACCGGAAAGCCCTGAAACCTCTCCAGACAGGTATTGTAATGCTGCTGGGCCAGGATGGTGGTCGGCACCAGGATGGCTACCTGTTTGTTGTCCATTACGGCTTTAAAGGCTGCCCGCAAAGCTACTTCGGTTTTGCCATAGCCCACATCCCCGCACAGGAGACGATCCATGGGCCGGGGCCGTTCCATATCGGCCTTGATTTCGGCAATAGCCTGCAACTGGTCCGGAGTCTCCTCATAAGGAAAGGCCTGTTCAAATTCCTGCTGCCAGACGGTATCCGGCGAAAAGGCAAAACCCTTTAGGGCTTCGCGGGCAGCGTAGAGCTTGATCAGCTCCTCGGCCATCTCTTTGACCGCACTTCTGGCTTTGGCCTTGGCTTTTTGCCATTCCTGCCCGCCCAGTTTACTGATCCTGGGTTTTTGCCCATCAGTACCGATGTACTTTTGCAACAGGCTAATCTGTTCCGTAGGGATATAGAGGCGATCGGCCCCGGCATAGCTTACCACCAGGTAGTCCCGGGTAATACCGCCAACGCTCAGCTGTTCAACCCCTTCATACACCCCGATCCCGTGATTGACATGAACTACATAATCCCCGATCTTGAGGTCGGTAAAAGCGCTGATTTTCTGACCGCCAGCAGGCTTAATTTCCCGGGCTTTTCTGCCCTTTTTGCTCTGGCCAAAAAGCTCTCTCTCCGTTAAAATCAGGATTTTGCTCTGGGGAAACTCAAAACCGGCTGAAAGTTCCCCCCGGGTGATAACGATATTTCCAGTCCGAAATTCCTGCTGCAATCGGCCTAAATATACAGCTTCAATCTCCGCCTCTTTCAATAAATCCAGCAACTGCTGGCTGCGCTGGGTATGGGTTGTAAGCAGGGCGACGGCATAGCCCTGACGTTTGTAGTTTTTTAAGTCGCGGGTCAATTCTTCCAGATTTCCCTGATACAGGGGCGCCGTCCGGCTGTTCAGGTTTAACAGAAGTTCGGGCCGCCAGCCTGTTTGCTCCCTGGGCAAAAGGGCCAGGCCCAGCAAGGGCCTTCCTGTCAGCTGCCGCCATATATCTTCCCAGCTGAAATATAAAGCTTCCTGCCCGGGCAAAGCCATACCCCGTTCCAGCCAGCTGGCAAAGGTTTCTCCACGCTCATCATCCCAGGCCAGCGCCTTTTCCCTGACCCGGTTGGGATCTTCGACGGCTATCAGCGCCCCGGTCGGCAAGTAGTCCAGCAGGGTAGCTTTTTCTGGCATTACATAGGCGGCGAAGGCATCCAGACCAGCAGGAATCAGGCCCTCCTTGAGCCGGCTCAGCAAATCCTTCAGCTTCTGATCCAAACGCCCCACTGCTTCCCTCTGTTGAAGCCCGATCAGTTTTTTGCGCAAATTCTGGTACTCTTTTTCCAGCACCCTGGCTGCCTGTTGCCAGTCAGCAGCAGTGGCAAAATAATCCCGGGCCGGCAGAATCTCCGCCTGCTCTATTTCCCGCAAAGAGCGCTGGCTCACCGGGTCAAAAAGGCGCAAGGAATCAATTTCTACATCAAAAAATTCCAGGCGCACCGGTTCACTGGCCGAGGCCGGAAAAATATCGACAATTCCTCCGCGCCAGCTGAATTGCCCTGCTACTTCCACCTGGGATACCCGTTCATAACCCATCTGGAGAAGTTGAGCCGCCAGGGCGGTCGGCTCTATTTCCTGGCCTTTGTTCAGGGTAACCAGATAATTTTTGAATTGCTCCGGTGGTGTGACCGCCCGGCTTAAAGCAGCAACGGGAGCCACTATCAGTGAGGTGCGCCCTCTGGCCAGCGCGCCCAGCACTTTTAGCCGGGCAGTTAATAACTCCCGGCTACTGGCTTCAATGTCCCATGGTAATAGTTCCTGGGCCGGATAGAGTAAAATCTCCTCTTCCGGCAAAAATGTGCTCAAGTCATCACATAGACGTTTTGCATCAGCCAGATCCCTTACTATGGCTAGCAGAGGTTGCTGCCGCAAACGGTACCAGGCCGCCAGTAATGAAGCAGACACCGCTCCGCTTACTCCATAGACCAGGGCGGTTTTTTTCTTTACTCCTAAATCCCGCCACAAATCCTGGAGTTCTTTCGCCTGAAGCAAGGGCCCGACCAGCCCTCTGGTCATTTGCTCTTCTCCTTCCCCCACTATGAAAGTGCAATTTGGCACAAATCAGTGTAGGTAATTGTACTTGATTTGGCCTAACCAGCCTTCGTCCTTACCCATTGCTGTCATGCAATCAGGACAAAGGGTTGGTTCCATATGCATTTCCATTATAGATGGGTTGTCAGGCTCAGTCAAGGCTATTTCCCATTCATCCACGATTTCCTGACACAATTCACAATAATATATTACCCGCATTTTGCCTCCTCCTCTGCATGTACCAGATCAGACCGTTCCAGGAGAAATGGGCGAACAGGGCAGCAAGGATGCCGCTTTTGACAGTGAGATAGCCGAAAAAGCCGTGGCTGAGCAGGCTGAGCAGGGCCGGCAGAAGATGGCGCTCAGGTTTGGCCCAGGCATCGTAGATTGCTTCAATGAGGCCGAAGTAGAGGTGCACGGGTAATACCTGGGCTGATAGGATTTTAGCGAAACCGGTTTTGGCTAATTCTTCGATTAGTGGGGCTAATAAGATGGCTGTTCGCCAGCCCGATTCAGTTTGAGTCCTGCGATTGACCGACCAAGCAATCACTGCGGCAAGTGCTGCCGCCATCATTTCCATGTCCTATCCTCCCATTTTGTTTATGGGTACAGTATATCCAGAAAGCAAGGAAGATAAACAATTTTGAGGATAATCCAATAAAGATCCATTTACACCAGAAATGTAGTTTTTTACATTTTTTAATTAACCTGCCCAGACTTTCAATCCACGCACCCCTGCGGGGTGCGACTCATCC
>NZ_FUXM01000055.1 GCF_900167165.1 Carboxydocella sporoproducens DSM 16521
GGGGGCAAATCAAGTATTCGGAAAGGAGGCGAAAGCCTGGTCTGGGGGCCGACTTGGCTGGAGATAAAAACAGTCAAGTTTTTTGAACCAGGTTTCAGGGAACATGGGAGAGGAACCGAGATTTTATCGGGAGATTCCGGCTCCAAAAGGGCGGGATCTGATTGACTATATTAAAAATCTGGGGCAATCAGCATCTCAGCCGGCTACGGAGAAAGCCAGACCGGTTACACCGCCGGCTAACCAGGATACTGGGGTGAGTCCGGGTGCGGGGCGACGCAGTCCGGCTCAGGGATTGTCGGTATCCAAGTTTGAGGAATTGTTTAGCTACCGGCGTCCCGTGTTGCTGGAAGAACTGGAGCGAAAAAAACAAAAGGAAGCGGAAAAAAGGCAAGGGGAAATACTGGCGGCACAGGCAACGGCCATGGAAATGGCCCCGGTTGTGGCGGAGACTATCACAGAATCTTTTCAGGAAGACATGTCCCCTACCCGGCTCTTGACTGACGATGAGTTACTGGCTCTGACCAGTGCCTGGGAAGAACTGGAGGGATGGGATGCTGAAACAGCAGATGGGGAAGAGTCTGAAGAAACAGTAGTGCAGACTGAATTAGAAGAGAAACCGCTTCAGCCGCTAGAGATCAGCAAGGAGGCGGGAGCCAGCTGGCAGGAACCGCAGTCAGTACTGCCTCCTCTGGAGTTTCTTACCTTGCCACCGACAGAACAGACTGCCAACGATGATGATGAGGAAATCCTTCAAAACGCTGCCTTGCTGGAGCAGACTCTGTCTCATTTTGGCATCAAGGCTCAGGTTACCGATTTCAGCCGTGGACCGACCATTACCCGCTATGAATTGCAACCGGCACCGGGGGTTAAGGTCAGCCGGATTGTTGGTCTGGCCGACGATCTGGCCCTCAGTCTGGCGGCAGCCGATATTCGGATTGAAGCTCCCATCCCTGGCAAATCGGCGGTGGGCATTGAAGTACCCAATCGTCAGGCCCGGCCCGTCTATTTTCGCCAGGTGCTGGAGGATCCCCAGGTAAGCAAGCATCCTTCGCCGCTGGCGGTGGCCCTGGGCCAGGATATTGCCGGGGAAACGGTGGTAGCTGACCTGGCCCGCATGCCTCATCTGCTGATTGCTGGTTCTACTGGTTCGGGAAAATCGGTTTGTATGAACACCCTGATTGCCTCCGTCCTCTTCAGAGCCCAGCCCTGGCAGGTCAAGTTCCTGATGATTGACCCCAAGATGGTGGAGCTATCAGTTTACAATGGCATCCCTCACTTGCTGGCTCCGGTGGTAACTGATCCCAAACAGGCTACTGCTGCGCTAAAATGGGTAGTAACTGAAATGGAAAACCGCTATAGCCTGTTTGCTGCCAGTGGTGTGCGCAATCTGGAAAGCTATAATCAGCTGCTGGTATCCCGCCAGGAACAGCCTTTGCCCCTGATTGTGGTGCTGATTGATGAGCTGGCAGACCTGATGCTGGTGGCCTCCAAGGAAGTGGAAGAATACATTTGCCGGCTGGCCCAGATGGCCAGGGCGGCAGGGATACATCTGGTCATCGCTACCCAGCGGCCATCGGTAGATGTAATTACCGGTATTATCAAAGCCAATATCCCTAGCCGTATAGCCTTTGCCGTATCTTCCCAGGTAGATTCCCGCACCATTTTAGATATGGCTGGAGCAGAAAAACTGCTGGGCCGGGGAGATATGCTCTTCTTCCCCCTGGGACAACCCAAACCGCGCCGGGTACAGGGCGCCTTTGTCAGTGACCGGGAGATTGAAAGACTGGTTAACTTCTGGCGCCAGCAAGGCGTGCCTGATTATCTGGTGGGTTTTGGTAGCGAAGACAACAATAATGAAGGCAAAAACCTGGAGGAAGAGGATGAATTGCTGCCGGAAGCTATCCGTCTGGTTATTCAATATGGTCAGGCTTCTGCTTCCCTTTTGCAACGCCGCTTCCGCATCGGGTATACGCGGGCTGCACGGCTCATCGATATCATGGAGCAAATGGGAGTAGTGGGCAGTTATGGAGGCAGTAAACCCCGAGAAGTTTTGATGACAATGGAGGAATTTGAACAGTGGCTCGGGAACGCTTAGACAGGATTCTGGCCCATCTGGGTCTGGGCAGCAGAAAAGAAGTCAAAGGCTTAATTAAGGCTGGCAAGATTACGGTAGACGGGCGGCTAGCCAATGACCCAGGTGAACCCATCGACCCGGAGAGCTGTTGTCTGGCCGTAGATGGCCAGTGCCTTACTTATCGGCGGCATTTTCATTATTTGCTGAACAAGCCGTCTGGTGTGATTACGGCCACTACCGACCGGCGAGAAAGGACGGTGCTGGATCTATTGCCGGCTGAGTGGCGGCGACCGAATCTTTTCCCGGTGGGAAGATTAGATAAAGATACTGAAGGGCTCCTTCTCCTGACTACTGATGGTCAGCTGGCGCATCGCCTGCTAGCTCCCAAACATCATGTGGATAAAACCTATCTGGTGCGGGTGGATGGTCCGCTGGGGGAAAGGGAGCAAAAGGCTATTGAGCAGGGGGTAGAGCTGGAAGATGGCTACCTGACCCAACCTGGCCGGCTGGAGATTCTACGGGCAGAAACTCCGGGAGAAGGGCTGATTACCATCCATGAGGGAAAATATCATCAAATTAAGCGCATGTTCGCAGCTCTGGGACTAAAGGTAATCTATTTAAAGCGAATGAGTATGGGCCCTTTGCAGCTGGATCCGGCACTGGCTCCAGGGGAGGCCCGGCCGCTGACAGCAGCTGAGGAGGCGAGTTTGTATGCTTTCATCCAAACTTGAAGTGAAGGGGCTGACCATTCCGCCCCTTTTTTATAATCTTTCTTTTCAACTTAATGCCGGGGAATGGAAGCTGATAAGTGGTCCTTCTGGTACGGGAAAAAGTACCTTGTTACATTATCTTATCAACTACTGGCAGCCACCAGCAGGAACGATCTGGTTTAATGGCAGGGACATAACTACTATTGATCCGATAAGTTTGAGGCATCAGATGGTTCTGGTGCCGCAGCGGTTTTTTTTATTTCGAGGTACTGTGGCGGAGAATTTGCAAAAACCCCTGCTCTGGCGGGGAAAAAGTTTTAGCTGGTCGACTGCCCGGGACTTGCTGGCTGAATTGGGCTTACCGGAAATTGCGGCGGAGCAACGGGCTGAACTGTTATCGGGTGGGCAACAGCAGAGACTGGCGTTGGCCCGTGCCCTTTTGCTGGAACCAGAAGTGTTGCTCCTGGACGAACCTACTTCAGCCCAGGATGAGGACAATAGTCTCAGAGTGGAAAAAATAATTCGCCGCTATTGTGCCCGGGGAGGAGCCTGCCTCTGGATAAGTCACGATCCCAGGCAACTGGAGCGAATGGGGAATGTTCTCCACTTGAAGCAAGGGGGGGTTTTTCATGAATAACCTGGCCCTGGTACTGGCTTCCAGTCTGGTAATACTGGCTTTGTTCTTATCCAGAGCTTTTCGCCTGGGGCTGGAAAAGGAAATGCTGGCGGGTGTGGGACGAGCAGTAATCCAGCTTCTGGTCATCGGAATGTTACTTAACTGGGTTTTTGCCCGAAACCGCTGGTATTTTACTCTTGCCATGATCGGAATCATGGTTATTGTCGCTGGAGGAAACGCGGCTCGAAGAGGAGAGGGGATACCGCGGGTAAAACGGATAACCATACTGTCCATTGCTACCGGGGTGGCCGTACCGTTGCTGGTATTAGTGCTTACAGGAGCTATTAAAGCTACTCCTAAAGAAATGATTCCCGTGGCCGGAATGCTGGCCGGCAATGCTATGGTAGCCAGCGGATTGGTTTTGAAAAACATGAAAGAGAGCATGGTGCAACAAAGGGAAGAGATAATGAACGCCCTCTATCTGGGTGCTACCATTGCCCAGAGTGTAGCAGAGATTCGCCCCCGGATCATCAAGACGGGGATGCTCCCTACCATTGATGGTTTGCGCACTCTGGGCCTGGTACAGCTGCCAGGCATGATGACCGGGCTGATTCTGGGCGGAGTCTCTCCTCTGGTAGCAGTAAAGTATCAGATTATGGTGGCCTTTATGCTTTTAGGGGCCGTAAGTATTACCAGTATAATGGTGATTTTGCTGGCTTTACCTTCTTTTTTTACTGCGAATGCCAGTTTAAATGAAAATTTACTGAAGGAATTCGGTTCGTAAACGTCGAAATAGTTATCACCGGAAAGTGAAGGTGATAACCGTGAATTTTCAGCAGACTTTACAGCAACTGATAGAGGGCACCAGTAAAGCTGATTTTGCTGCAGCAGAAAAATTGCTGGAACTGACTGCTATTTTAGGGGAGTTTAAATGCCGTTCCTGGCAGATTCATCAGGCCCTGGACCAGTTTGCTGAAGACCCGGATTTGGCCCGGGAATTCAGTCGTCGCCTGATTCTGGCGGGAAGTATACCCAAGACCCGCTGGTGGGCCAAGCGCATAAAACATCTGCGGCGGCAGGGAGATCAGCTGGTGGCCCAGGTTGTGGCGGAAGAAGCGGCCAGCTGGTTGGGACATCCTGAATGGCCGGTTAGGCAGGGAGCAGTAGAGCTTCTGGCGGTAGGCTGCTCTATCCGTGGAGAATGGTTACAGCAGGCTTTGCGGGATTTTCGTGTCTATGTTCGGGGCATGGTTTACCGAATAATTTGTTTTGCTCTGGCCAACCCGGATGTTCAGAAAGTGGAAGGGCTGAGCCGTACTCAGCTTATCGAAATGGTGGAACAGGGGCTGGCGGACCCATCTCCCTATGTGCGGGAAAAGGCTGCCTATTGTCTCAGTTACCTGCCGGAAGTGGATAGTATTGAGCTATTGCAGCCTTTATTATATCAGACTGAGCAGCCATCCCGGGTACGTCTGGCTATTCTCAATGCCCTGATGGAAAATCTGGGGGAAGAGGAACAACGGCATTTGCTCTGGTCTTTGCGGCGGGACCAGCGGCTGGTAATGCGGCTGGCTATCCGGGAAATGGATTGTCAGTTAAGTCGACTGGACCTGGAAGAAGATGAACCCCTGCTGGCCTGGGGACAGTATTATTCTCCCTGGGATTCAGGGAACAAAGAGGCACTGGATCGCTGGTTAGCTATGCTGTTACAATCTGAACCGGCAGGACAGAAAGAAATCATAGGCCTGCTCAAAAGAGCCTGGCAGTTCCACTGGTTAACTGACTGGTTGGATTTTTTGAAGGAAGCCAGTGATAAACAGCTGCAAATACCGGTAGACCTCTGGGAGCTGGTTGGGGAGGAAGCTGTACCGGCATTGCTGGAAATCCTGCGTAAGGAAAAGGATGTGCAGCTGCGCCAGATAGCCATGGCTATCCTGGGACGACTGGGCTGTTATGACGAGCTGGAAAGACATTTGCTGGAGACCAGGAATCCCCCTGACTGGGAGGGGGTACTGGAACAGCTGGCCCGGGAAGGAAATCCCATCAGGTTGAACAACATCAGACCACTCTTAACCAGTTTTGCGCCCAGGGTGATTCTGGCTGCAACCCGTTATTTGCTGGCGATAGACAGTCAACAACTGAGCCAGTGGCTTAAGGCAGAGCTGTTGCAGCAATTGCTGCAAAATGTAGCAGAAGGTAAAATTTACGGAAAAAACTGGGGAGACCTGGCCCGCTTACTGGCGGCTCTTGCCTGTAAATGGCAGGTGGATTTGCGGCTATTGTTACCCGGTAGTGAGCAGGATAACATTTTATTACAACAGTTCATCCTGGAGGTTTATACCCACCGCAGCTAGGGTGGGTATAACTTTTTCCTGTAATTATGGACAAGAGTTAACGAATATGTTATGGTAAAGCTATTGAAGAGGGTGATAGATTGTTACTACATCTCAGTATGAGTTTAGCGGCGGGTTTAACTATTACTCTGGGTGCGATCCTGGCTTATCAGATTCGCAAGCCGGACCAGAAATTGATGGCAGCTTTTTTGGGTTTTGCCGCCGGGGTAATGGCAGCTTTGATTGGTACAGATCTGTTGCCAGAAGCTATGGAAACAGCAGGCTGGCCGCGGACTATCATCGGTGTTTGCCTTGGCTTTCTTTTCCTGGCCGGTATGGACAGGATTGCCCACCATACCCATGGTTTTGATCCGGAGGTGGAAAAGGAGATAGCCAGCAGCAAAGAACCGGATTGTGGCTGCTGTATCCACCTGGATCATACCAATCTTAACCCGGTCCATTTATGGAAACTGGGGTTCCTGGTGGCTTTAGGAACGGCCTTGCATAACCTGGTTGAGGGATTGACAGTGGGGGTTGGCTTCACGGTTGGGGAACACCTGGGAGAGGCTATTTTGCTGGCTGTAGTCCTGCATAATATTCCTATCGGCATGGCTATTGCCGTGCCCTGGCGTCTGGCCCGGCAGAGCCTGGTGAAAACGATAGCCATGACTTCATTGGTTGGGCTTTTTACCCCCCTGGGAACCTTATTGGGCCTGCTGGCTGATAGCCTGATTGCTCGTTTCGATGGGTTTATTATGGCAGTAGTGGCCGGGACCATGATCTATATCGCCTCCCTGGAGTTGATTCCCAAGTCCTACCGCAATCATCCCTGGTATGGGGCCATTGGGCTGGTAGTAGGGATGTTCACAATTTTTATTGTGCATCAACATTAGGAGAGATGGATATGGGGCAAAATATCCTTTTGTTAATTTTACTGGCTTTAGGGATACTGGGCCGGAATAATACGGTTGCTCTGGCAGCCTGTTTATTACTGGCCTTGCGTTTACTTAAATTGGACAAGCTGTTTCCCCTCATAGAAAAACACGGGCTGGAACTAGGGGTAATAGTTCTGACTATCGGGGTACTGGCTCCCCTGGCCAGTGGGGCGATTTCTCTAGAAACCATCTGGCAAACAGTGCGCAGTTCTTCCGGTTTGCTGGGGATTGCAGTTGGGGTACTGGTTGCCTATCTTGGGGGGCGTGGAGTCCATTTATTATCCGACCTGCCTCAGGCGGCAACAGGGATTATCATCGGTACAGTCATGGGTGTGGCCCTGTTACGGGGGGTACCGGTAGGACCATTGATTGGAGCTGGGATTTTAGCATTATTGCTTCAATATAAGTAGGGGAGGTTGTCATGGTGATTGAATACTTTTATCTACAAGCGGGAGAAAAAGAGATGATAGGGAATGTGGTGATTGACGAGAGGTTTCCCTTGCCTGTGGTGCAGGAAGACCTTGCTTATATGTTCAATAACGATAAGGGTATTCCCTGGGCTTACTTCATTAAAGGAATGGTATATGTGCTGGCTGAGGAAATCGACCCGGAAAACCACCAGAAATACTGGGAGTTTCTTCAGAATTATGACCCCAACCTGGCGGAAAAACTGGTGGCAGAAGGAGCAAAAGCTGCTGAAAAAGGTGCAAAAGACTGGGCGTTACGCTACTGGCAGGTAGCTGCTCGTCTAGATGGCAATCAGCCGGAGTTGCTCTATAATTATGGCATGTATTTTCTTGAAGAAGCGGCCAGGGCTAATGAAAACAGCAAAAGGGAAGAAATGCTGGAAAAAGCGGAAGAATATCTGGAAAAAGCGATTTGTATTAAAGGGGACTGGGCTCTGCCCTGGTACCGTCTAGGGTTTGTTTATCGTCATCTAGGCGACTGGGCTGAGGCTAAAGAAGCCTGGCAAAAAGCCCGGGAGCTGGGAGTGCCGGTAGAAGTAGAGGCGGAGATTGAACAATTAATCAATGATATCGATAGAATAGAACTGGTAGAATCCCAGTTTAAAAGCGGGCGAGCTTCACTGGCTCAGGGCAAGCTGAAGCAGGCAGCTTTGCTGCTTCAACCCCTGGTAAAAAAATATCCCGACTGGTGGGAAGCAAAATACTACCTGGGGCTGACGTATCGTTATCTAGAGGAATATGATAAAGCGATTGCTGTTTTAAGCGAAACAGTAAAACAGGCTCCCTGGTTTATTTCCGCTTACAATGAGCTGGCTATGTGTCTTTTTGTCCAGGGAGAACTGGAAAAAGCAGCAGATTATCTCTGGTTGGCTATTGCTAAACAACCTAAGGATGCTGGTTTATGGACAAACCTGGGCCTGGTGTATCAGAAGCGGGGTCAGTTGGATGATGCTGCTAAATGTTTCTACAAGGCACTGGAATTTAATCCTAAAGATGCCTTTGCTTTAAATTATCTTGCCGAATTGCCGGAAGAGTATCGCCGACCCTGCTAGGAGGGGAATTATGGCTATACTGCGATTTCGCATTGTCTACCAGGATCGGGTAGGGATTTTGTCTGATATAGCCAGGGAGCTTTCCCTGCAACAAGTTAACATCATTACTCTTGAACTTTCCCCCAATGTTATGTTTATGGAAGCGGAACTGCCGACGGGCCTGGATTTCAGCCGGATTAACCTGCTATTGCATAAGGTGGAAGGAGTCAAGGACGTCGAACTGGTTGAGCGCATGCCCCACCAGGAACGGGAATGGCACTTACAGGCCTTGCTGGATTCCATCAGTGATGGTATTCTGGCTATCGATCAGGAGGGCAAAATCGTAACCATTAATCCGGTAGCGGAAACTATTTTCCGCATTAAGCGGCAGGAAGCTCTGGGCCGACCGGTAGCGGAAATTTTAAGCCCGGATATTCCCATGCTCAAATGCTTGCAGGATGGGCAGCCCTATTCCCATAAAGAAATGATTCTCAATACCAGGCGGGGGAGATTGCACTTCCTGACTACCGGACGTCCGATTAAAGATGAAAAGGGCCGGGTTATCGGGGTGGTAGCCAGTATCAAGGATATGAGTGAGGTCAGACAGCTGGTTTACTCGGTAACCCAGCCGCCAATGACCACTTTTGCAGATATTCTCAAGACCAGTCCCTCCTTGCGCCCCCTAATCGATTTGGCGCAGACCGTAGCCAGAGGCAATTCCACTATCTTAATCAGGGGGGAGAGCGGTACGGGGAAGGAACTGCTGGCCCGGGCCATCCACATGGCCAGCCGGCGGCGGGGCAAGCCCTTTGTCCCTATTAACTGCGCTGCCCTGCCTGACTCCCTGCTGGAGGCGGAATTGTTTGGCTATGGCGAAGGAGCTTTTACCGGGGCCAAAAAAGGCGGTAAACAGGGGCTATTCGAATTTGCACACCAGGGTACCCTTTTTCTTGATGAAATCGGAGAACTATCTCCCCATCTGCAGGCCAAGCTTTTGCGAGTATTGCAGGAAGGGAGAGTGAGAAGAATTGGGGAGCAAGAGGAAATCCCGGTAGATGTCCGCATCATCTGTGCTACCCATCGCAACCTGGAGGAAATGATTGGAAATGGGCGTTTTCGGGAAGACCTTTACTACCGTTTAAATGTTGTCCCTCTATATTTGCCCCCCTTGCGCGAGAGAAAAGAAGATATCCCCGGTCTGGTGAAAAGCTTTATTGAAAAGTTTAACCAGCGCCTGGACAAAAATGTCCAGGTCATTGAACCTCAGGCTCTGAAGCGGCTGGAGAGTTATGACTGGCCAGGCAATATCCGCGAGCTGGAAAATGTAATTGAAAGGGCTATGAATCTGGCAGCGGGTCCGCGTCTGCAGGAACAGCATATACTCCTGGAAAGAAATCAGGAAGTGCGCTCAACCCTTCCCAGAAACAATTTTGGGGAAATGCGCACTTTGGCTGAAATTGTTGCTGAAGTGGAGAAAGAAGTTATACGTCAGGCCCTCAGTCGGTATAAAAGTGGGCGCCAGGCGGCTAAAGCGCTAGGGCTATCTCACACTGCCTTGCAAAATAAAATCAAGAAATATCAGCTGGCCGATGGCAACTAATCTTGCCATCGGCAATTTACGTTGCCATAATTGGAAACTAATATTGCCAAAATAAAAGAATGGAAACCGGGAACCTTATTAATAAGCTATTCGACAAATCGGCACAATTTTTGCAATAGTAGATGGTGCAGAAATTCAAGGGAGGTATGTTTTTTATGATTATTGGTGTACCCAAAGAGATTAAAAATAATGAAAACCGGGTTGCTATTACTCCGGCAGGTGTCCAGGCAATGGTCGCTGCCGGGCATAAGGTAGTAATTGAAAACAATGCCGGTGCAGGCAGCGGTATTAGCAACGAAGAATACATTGCTGCTGGGGCGGAAATTCTGGCCACTCCTCAGGAAGTATTTGCTGCTGCCGATATGATTATGAAGGTAAAAGAGCCCCTGCCGCAGGAATATGACCTTTTTAAAGAAGGCCAGGTTTTGTTCACCTATCTGCATCTGGCTCCCGAACCGGAACTGACCCGGGCCCTGCTGGCCAGGAAGGTAGTGGGCATTGCTTACGAAACCGTTGAGCTGGACAACCACACCCTGCCCCTCTTGACTCCCATGTCTGAAGTGGCCGGCCGGATGGCAGTGCAAATCGGTGCCCGTTTCCTGGAAAAACCCCAGGGTGGCAAGGGTATCCTGCTGGGCGGTGTGCCCGGGGTACCTGCTGCTGATGTAGTGATTATCGGTGGCGGTGTGGTAGGTACCAATGCTGCCAAGATGGCTATGGGTATGGGTGCTCAGGTAACCATTATTGACAAGAGCGCTGACCGTCTCCGTTACCTGGATGATATTTTCGGTGGCCGCATTAAAACCCTGATGTCTAACTCCTACAACATCGAACGGGCTGTGCGTTTTGCTGACCTGCTCATCGGGGCGGTTCTGATTCCGGGAGCAAGGGCGCCCAAACTGGTTACCGAAGAAATGGTCAAGCAAATGAAACCCGGTTCCGTAATCGTCGACGTAGCCATTGACCAGGGTGGTTCAGTAGAAACTATTGACCGGGTAACCACTCACAGTGATCCGGTTTACGAAAAACACGGTGTGGTTCACTATGCTGTAGCTAACATGCCTGGTGCTGTGGCCCGAACTTCTACTTTTGCCCTGACCAATGTTACCTTGCCGTATGCTCTGGAACTGGCCAACAAAGGCTGGGAAAAAGCTGTACGGGAAAGCAAGCCTCTGGCCCGTGGAGTTAATACTGTCGATGGTAAGCTGACCTATCAGGCAGTAGCTGAGGCTCTGGATCTGCCCTATACTCCTTTGACCGAAGTCTTACCTGGCGTACAACTCTAATAAAAAATAACAGCCCCCATCCCTGCGGATGGGGGCTTTAGGATTCGCATTAAAAAGGTTCGAACCTCCAACTTCGAACCTCGAACTTCGTATATGGGGTGACCGATGGGAGTCGAACCCACGCATGCAGGGGCCACAACCCTGTGCCTTAACCACTTGGCGACGGTCACCATAAATAAATGGCGCGCCCGGCAGGACTCGAACCTGCGACACTCTGCTTAGAAGGCAGATGCTCTATCCAGCTGAGCTACGGGCGCAGTCTATATGCAAATAAAATAAATGGCAGGGGAGACAGGACTCGAACCCGCAACCTACGGTTTTGGAGACCGCCGCTCTACCAATTGAGCTACTCCCCTACATAAATGGCGCGCCCGGCAGGATTCGAACCTGCGACCACCAGATTCGTAGTCTGTTACTCTATCCAGCTGAGCTACGGGCGCATGTTGTATGGAGCGGAAGACGGGATTCGAACCCGCGACCCTCGCCTTGGCAAGGCGATGCTCTACCACTGAGCCACTTCCGCATTTTTCGGCTTTTTATAAGCTTCGTCGGGCTGCGTTGCCGCCTGCCTCGTGGTCCTCGACGTACCTCCAGTACGCCTCCGGTGCCTCGC
>NZ_FUXM01000056.1 GCF_900167165.1 Carboxydocella sporoproducens DSM 16521
CAGGCCGGATGATTAAGAAGTCATTTTAGGGCTAGTGGGATTAGTGCGCCCTTTTTTAGGATTTAAAAAAAGAGAGATACCGTTATCCTTGCTAAACAACTGAATGATAATGTTTAAAAAAATTTATTTATAATATTTTTAGCAATTTTCATTCTGAAAAAGGGTACATCGCAAAAAGCATTTGTAATTATTTTCTTGACGAAGGAAAGGATGAATGCTATAATTAAAAAATGCCATGCTATAAGTATGCGAAAAAATAGCGAGAGGTGAGGTTCTGCATGTTCTATCCGGTCAAGGTCGGAAAACGGGAACGCTGGAGTTATGCGCGGATTCAAGAGGTGTTGGACATGCCCAACCTGATTGAAATCCAGCAGAACTCCTATAAATGGTTCCTGGACGAGGGCCTGCGTGAACTGTTCCGCGATATTTCGCCCATCGAGGATTTTACCGGCAACCTCTCCCTGGAGTTTGTTGACTATAATCTGGGGGAGCCCAAGTACTCGGTGGAAGAGAGTAAGGAACGGGATGTTACATACTCGGCGCCTCTGAAAGTAAAGGTACGGTTGATCAACAAGGAAACCGGGGAAATTAAGGAACAGGAAGTATTTATGGCTGAGTTCCCGCTGATGACAGAAAAGGGAACATTTATTATCAATGGGGCAGAGCGGGTAATCGTCAGCCAGCTGGTTCGTTCTCCCGGGGTTTATTTTTCCAAACAAATGGACCCCAGCGGCAAGGATGTCTTTGGGGCAACCATTATTCCAAACCGAGGTGCCTGGCTGGAATTTGAAACAGATCTAAATGACAACCTGTTTGTGCGGATAGACCGGACCCGCAAACTGCCAGCGACTGTTCTGGTACGGGCGCTGGGCTGGGGGACCAATGCCAGGGTCCTGGAGCTGTTTGATGATGACGCTCGCATCAGAATGACTTTGGAGCGGGATAATGCTGATTCGGAAGATGAGGCCCTGATTGAAATTTATAAACGGTTGCGACCCGGTGAACCGCCGACGGTAGAAAGTGCCAGAACCTTACTCAACTCTTTGTTTTTTGACCCCAAACGCTATGATCTGGCCCATGTAGGCCGTTATAAACTCAATAAAAAACTGGGACTGGATATTGCCAAAGATGTCCGTCACCTGACCAAAGAAGATATTATAGCTACCATGAAACGGTTGCTGAAAATGATGGATGGAGAAGGTGAAGGTGACGATATCGACCATCTGGGCAACAGGCGTTTGCGCTCGGTTGGTGAGTTGTTGCAAAACCAGTTCAGGATTGGTTTGGCCCGTATGGAGCGGGTTATACGGGAGCGCATGACTATTCAGGATGTGGAGGGGGTAACACCTCAAATCCTGATCAATACCCGTCCGGTTTCAGCTGCCATTAAAGAATTTTTTGGCAGCAGCCAGCTGTCCCAGTTTATGGATCAGACCAATCCGCTGGCTGAGCTAACCCACAAACGGCGCTTGTCAGCTCTAGGACCTGGTGGCTTGAGCCGGGAACGAGCCGGTTTCGAAGTCCGGGACGTTCACCATTCTCACTATGGGCGGATGTGTCCGATTGAGACCCCTGAAGGTCCCAACATCGGTTTGATCGGGTCACTATCCACTTATGCCCGTATCAACGAATATGGCTTTATTGAAACTCCTTATCGCAAGGTGGATAAGGAGCGGGGCGTTGTTACCGATGAAATCGTATACCTAACGGCTGATGAAGAGGATAAATATTATATCGCCCAGGCCAATCTGCCGGTGGATGAAAATGGGAAGATTCTGGTCAATAAGGCCAATGTCCGGCATGGTCATGATATTATCATGGTTCCGGTGGAAAAAATCGATTTGATGGATGTTTCACCCAAACAGGTTGTTTCTATTGCTACGGCGTTGATTCCCTTCCTGGAGAACGATGATGCTAACCGGGCTCTAATGGGTTCCAACATGCAGCGGCAGGCAGTGCCATTGCTGCGCACTGATGCACCCTATGTGGGTACCGGTATGGAATACAAGGCGGCTCTGGATAGTGGAGTAGTTATCGTTGCCCGCAATAGCGGGGTGGTACAACGGGTAACAGCCAATGAAATCATCGTTAAGTCTGATGAGGGTACTGTAGATGTATATAAACTGACCAAGTTTACCCGTTCCAACCAGGGGACCTGTATTAACCAGAAGCCCATTGTCAAAAAAGGGCAACGGGTTGAAAAAGGGGAAATCATCGCTGATGGGCCTTCGACCGACCAGGGCGAACTGGCACTGGGGCGCAATGTGCTAGTTGCCTTTATGCCCTGGGAGGGTTATAACTACGAGGACGCCATTTTGATCAGCGAGAAACTGGTCAAGGAAGATTACTTTACATCTATCCATATCGAGGAATACGAATGTGAAGCCCGGGATACCAAGCTGGGTCCGGAAGAAATCACCCGTGATATCCCCAATGTCGGGGATGATGTTCTGAAAGACCTGGATGAAAACGGAATTATCCGGGTGGGTGCTGAGGTTCGGCCCGGCGATATCCTGGTGGGTAAGGTTACCCCGAAAGGTGAAACGGAGCTGACTGCGGAAGAAAGGTTGTTGCGCGCTATCTTCGGTGAAAAGGCCCGGGAAGTAAGGGATACTTCTCTACGTGTACCCCATGGTGAGGCCGGCAAAATCGTGGATGTAAAGGTGTTCTCTCGCGATAAAGGGGATGAACTGCCTCCTGGTGTAAACATGCTGGTGCGGGTTTTTATCGCCCAGAAGCGGAAAATTTCCGTTGGTGACAAGATGGCCGGTCGCCACGGGAACAAAGGGGTTATTTCCAAAATCCTGCCCGAAGAAGATATGCCCTTTTTACCGGACGGTACACCGGTGGAAATCGTGCTCAACCCTCTGGGTGTGCCGAGCCGGATGAATATCGGTCAGGTGCTGGAGACTCACCTGGGTTGGGCTGCCAAAACCCTGGGCATCCGGGTTGCTACCCCTGTATTTGATGGGGCCAAGGAGAATGATGTTTTCAAGACCCTGGAGGCCGCTGGTCTGCCGGCTAATGGCAAGACTATCCTTTATGATGGTCGTACCGGTGAGCCTTTTGATAACCCGGTAACTGTGGGTTACATGTACATGCTAAAACTGGCGCACCTGGTTGATGACAAGATCCACGCGCGTTCTACCGGCCCTTACTCTCTGGTTACCCAGCAGCCTCTGGGTGGTAAGGCTCAATTTGGTGGACAGCGTTTTGGTGAGATGGAGGTATGGGCCCTGGAGGCTTATGGTGCTGCCTATACACTGCAGGAAATCCTCACCGTTAAGTCTGACGATGTGGTGGGTCGGGTAAAGACCTATGAAGCCATTGTCAAAGGCGAAAATGTGCCAGAACCCGGTGTACCAGAGTCCTTCAAAGTATTGATTAAGGAACTGCAGAGCCTGGGTCTGGATGTGAAGGTCCTGTCAGAAAACGATGAGGAAATTGAAATCGGTGAATTTGAAGATGATACTACCGACCAGGCCAAGGAACTGGGTCTGAGTGCTGTCCTGCCCGAGGCACCTGTAAAACCAGGTGATGATGAATACAATGAGGAAGATAATTATAGCGAGGATATGGATGAAGACAGCATCGACTTTGAGAGCCTGGAAGAACTGGAAAAAATAGCAGATATGGATACTGTCCTGGATGATGGCGATTACTTTGATGAAGAATAGGGAAGGGAGCGAGGCCCTTGTTGGACGTCAATAACTTCGACCGCATGCGCATTGGGCTGGCTTCGCCCGATCAGATTCGGGCCTGGTCCAGCGGTGAAGTAAAGAAGCCCGAGACCATCAACTACCGCACCTTGAAACCGGAACGGGATGGGCTGTTTTGTGAGCGGATTTTTGGTCCTACCCGGGACTGGGAGTGCCATTGTGGCCGGTACAAAAGGGTGCGTTATAAAGGTGTAGTTTGCGAGCGCTGTGGCGTGGAAGTTACCAGAGCCAAAGTGCGCCGGGAACGGATGGGCCATATTGAACTGGCGGCTCCCGTTTCCCATATCTGGTATTTTAAGGGCATCCCCAGCCGTATGGGGCTGATACTCGATATGTCGCCCCGTTCCCTGGAGAAAGTCCTCTACTTTGCCAATTATGTAGTCATCGACCCCGGTGATACTCCGCTGATGAAAAAACAACTGCTTACAGAGGGAGAGTATCGGGAATACAAAGAAAAATATGGTGATGACTTTAAAGCCGGTATGGGGGCAGAGGCCATCAAAGAATTGTTGATGGAATTGGACCTGGATGAGCTGGCAGCTGAACTAAGACGGGAAATTCAGGAAAGCACCGGACAGCGGCGAGTGCGGGCCATTCGCCGTTTGGAAGTAGTGGAGGCTTTCCGCAAGTCCGGGAACAGACCGGAATGGATGATTCTGGATGTACTGCCGGTTATTCCGCCGGAACTGCGTCCGATGGTCCAGCTGGATGGTGGTCGTTTTGCCACATCAGACCTGAATGATCTCTATCGCCGGGTAATTAACCGCAATAACCGGCTCAAGCGCCTGCTGGAGCTGGGGGCTCCGGATATAATTGTACGCAATGAAAAACGCATGTTGCAGGAGGCAGTAGATGCTCTAATCGATAATGGCCGTCGGGGCCGACCGGTTACTGGCCCGGGCAACCGGCCGCTGAAATCCCTCAGTGATATGCTGAAGGGGAAACAGGGGCGCTTCCGCCAGAACCTGTTGGGTAAACGGGTAGACTATTCCGGCCGTTCTGTTATCGTTGTCGGCCCGGAATTGAAGTTGCACCAGTGTGGGTTGCCGAAAGAAATGGCTCTAGAGCTCTTTAAGCCCTTTGTGATGAAGGAACTGGTCGCCAAAGGGCTGGCCCATAATATCAAAAGTGCCAAAAGGATGGTAGAACGGGTTAACCCGCAGGTTTGGGATGTCCTGGAAGAGGTGATCAAGGAGCATCCCGTCCTGCTTAACCGGGCTCCTACCTTGCACCGTCTGGGAATTCAGGCTTTTGAGCCGGTTCTGGTTGAAGGGCGGGCCATCAAGATCCATCCTATGGTCTGTACTGCCTACAATGCTGACTTTGATGGGGACCAGATGGCTGTTCACGTTCCCCTCTCGGCAGAGGCCCAGGCAGAAGCTCGTTTGCTGATGCTGTCTGCCCATAATATCCTCAACCCCAAGGATGGACGGCCGGTAGCAGCTCCCACCCAGGACATGGTATTAGGGGCCTATTACCTGACCATTGAAAAAGAAGGGGCTTATGGGGAAGGCCGCTATTTCCGCGATCCCAATGAAGCCATTATGGCCTATGAAACCGGTCGGTGCGAATTACAGGCTAAAATCAAGGTGCGTTACAAAGGCGAAATGCTGGAAACCACTATTGGTCGTCTGATTTTCAATGAAGTTATTCCTGATGAGCTGGGGTATTACAACAAGCTGATGGATAAAAAGGCCCTGGCCCAGCTGGTAGACCGTTGTTATCGTAAACTGGGTTACAGTAAGACTGCCGAGCTGCTGGATGGTATGAAAAAACTGGGTTATCGTTACGCCAACCAGGCGGGGATAACCATTGGTATTGCTGATATCACAGTTCCGCCTAAGAAAAAAATCTTGCTGGAAGAGGCGGATAAACAGGTAGAAAAAATTGAGACCCAGTTCAGACGCGGATTGATTTCCGAAGAGGAGCGCTACAATCAGGTAATCGCTATCTGGGATAAGGTTACCAAAGAGGTAACCAATGCCTTGATGGAACACCTGGACCGCTTCAATCCCGTTTACATGATGGCTACCTCAGGTGCTCGGGGTAATATCCAGCAGATCCGGCAGCTGGCCGGTATGCGGGGCTTGATGGCTGACCCTTCCGGGCGAATTATCGACTTGCCAATTAAGGCTAACTTCCGGGAAGGTCTGTCAGTGCTGGAGTTCTTCATCTCTACTCACGGGGCCCGGAAAGGTCTGGCTGACACGGCATTGAGAACGGCTGACTCCGGTTACCTCACCCGCCGTCTGGTGGATGTGGCTCAGGACGTGATAGTACGGGAAGAAGATTGCGGTACAACCGCCGGGATTACCGTGGAAGCAATTACCGACGGGCGGGAAGTCATTGAGAACTTGAAGGACCGGATTGCTGGCCGCATTGCAGCGACAGATATAGTTCATCCCGAGACTGGGGAAGTTCTGGTCCGGGCTAACGAAGAAATTGATGACGATACCGCCGATCGGATCATCGAGGCAGGAATTACCAAAGTCAAGATTCGTTCAATACTGACCTGTAAAACCCGTTATGGTGTATGTAAAAAATGTTATGGCCGCAACCTGGCGACCGGTCATATGGTGGACATCGGGGAAGCGGTGGGTATTATTGCTGCCCAGTCCATCGGCGAACCTGGTACCCAGCTGACGATGCGGACCTTCCACACCGGTGGTGTTGCAGGTGAGGACATTACCCAGGGTTTGCCCCGGGTAGAAGAATTGTTTGAAGCTCGTAGACCTAAAGGGCAAGCGATAATTGCCGAAGTAGCAGGGATAGTAAAAATCACTGAACCCAAGGCCAATCGCCGGGAGATCGAGATCCTGGCCGATAATCCGGTGGACAGTCGCGTCTATTCCGTGCCTTTTGGGGCCCGCCTAAAGGTGCGGAACGGCGATCGGGTTGAGCCCGGGCAGCCGCTGACTGAAGGTTCCATCAATCCGCATGATATCCTGAGGGTTGTTGGTTTAGAGGGAGTACAAACCTACCTGGTCAGCGAGGTACAGCGGGTTTACCGGATGCAGGGTGTGGATATTAATGACAAGCACATCGAAGTAATGGTACGGCAGATGCTGCGGAAAGTGAAAATTGAAGACCCGGGCGATACCGAACTCTTGCCGGGTGCAGCAGTAGATATCTTTGATTTTGAAGATGAAAATGCAAGAGTACTGGCAGCTGGCGGCACCCCTGCTACCGCCAAACCGGTATTGCTGGGTATCACCAAAGCATCGCTGGCTACCGAGTCCTTCCTGTCAGCAGCATCCTTCCAGGAAACCACCCGGGTGCTGACAGAGGCAGCAATCAAGGGTAAGACTGACCCGCTGCTGGGCTTGAAGGAAAACGTAATTATAGGTAAGCTGGTGCCGGCTGGTACAGGCATGTCCAGATACAGGAATATAAAGATTAAAGAGGTTGACAGTAATTCATGAGCGTGATATATTATTAAAGTGTCTGGATTTATAAGGAGGAGCCTGCTTATGCCATTGGGAGAGTTGCAAACTGCCAGGCGCAAGGCCATCGGCACCAAGCAGACTATCAAGGCGGTGGAGCGGGGCCAGGCGACGAAAGTCTTTGTGGCCCAGGATGCGGAAAACCATGTGATAGCTCCCCTGCTGCAGTTGTGCCAGGCTAAAGGTATAACTGTGGTGAATGTGCCGAGTATGCGCGAATTGGGTAAAGCTTGCGGTATTGAAGTAGGCAGTGCTTCTGCTGCGATTCTACTTTAATCGGGAGAAGGGCTAACTTGATCACAAGGCCCTTTGCTCGAAAGAGTTGAGGGCCTTCCATTTTTCTGTTAGATGTTTTCCGGGAAGGAGGTGTACACATGCCGACAATTAGCCAGTTGATTCGCAAAGGGCGGAAAGCAGTAGCTGAAAAGTCTTCAGCACCTGCTCTGAAAGAGTGTCCGCAAAAAAGAGGGGTCTGCACCAGGGTTTACACTACCACTCCGAAAAAGCCCAACTCCGCCCTGCGGAAAGTAGCTCGGGTACGCCTGACCAACGGTGTAGAGGTAACCTCCTATATCGGCGGTATCGGCCATAACCTGCAGGAACACTCTGTGGTGCTGGTACGCGGTGGCCGGGTTAAAGACCTGCCCGGTGTCAGATATCACATTGTGCGGGGTGCCTTGGACTGCGCTGGTGTGCAGAACCGTTTGCAAGGTCGCTCCAAGTATGGTACAAAACGGCCTAAGGCCAAGAAGTAGTAATCAGGTTTAAGCTGACGATAAATTACCAATACTAGTGGAAAGGAGGGGAATACATGCCAAGAAGAGGCAGTGTGCCCAAAAGGGATGTGTTGCCAGATCCCGTTTACCACAGCAAGGTTGTAACCAAGTTGATCAATAAAATCATGCTGGATGGCAAGAAAGGCGTGGCTGAAAAAATCGCCTATGGCGCTTTTGATATAATCAGAGCCAAAACCGGCAAGGATCCGCTGGAAGTCTTTGATCAAGCCATGAAAAATGTGATGCCGGTGCTGGAAGTTAAGGCCCGCCGGGTTGGTGGTGCTAACTATCAGGTACCGGTTGAGGTGCGTCCGGAGCGGCGTCAGACTCTGGGCCTGCGCTGGCTGGTCGATTTTGCTCGGAAGCGCGGTGATAAGCGCACTATGGTGGAAAAACTGGCTGCCGAAATCATGGATGCGGCCAATAATGTCGGCGGTGCAGTCAAGAAAAAAGAAGACACTCACAAGATGGCAGAAGCCAACCGGGCCTTTGCTCACTACCGGTGGTAATTACCCCGGTAGGAGCTCCATCTTTGGTGGAAAGGGGGAAAAACAGTGCCGCGTAAGTTTCCTTTGGATAAAACCCGAAACATCGGGATTATGGCCCACATTGACGCGGGTAAAACCACCACCACCGAGCGGATTTTGTTCTATACCGGTCGGGTGCACAAGATAGGTGAGGTCCATGATGGTGCTGCCACTATGGACTGGATGGTGCAGGAACAGGAGCGGGGTATTACCATTACCTCTGCTGCTACCACCTGCGAATGGAAAGGGCATAGAATTAACATTATCGACACGCCTGGGCACGTGGATTTTACCGTAGAGGTTGAACGCTCCCTGCGTGTTCTGGATGGTGCTGTAGCTGTTTTCTGTTCCGTTGGCGGTGTTGAACCTCAGTCAGAAACAGTGTGGCGTCAGGCTGATAAATACGGTGTTCCCCGGATCGCATTTGTTAACAAAATGGACCGGATTGGGGCTGACTTCTTTAATGTAGTCAAGCAAATCAAGGATCGTCTGGGAGCTAACCCTGTGCCCATCCAGGTCCCCATCGGTGCCGAAGATCAATTCCAGGGCGTAGTTGACCTGGTAACCGGTAAGGCTATCATCTACACTGATGACCTGGGTACTCAGTCGGCTGTAACCGATGTTCCTGCTGATATGGTTGACCTGGTGGCAGAATACCGGGAAAAGCTGATTGAAGCCGTGGCCGAAACCGATGAAGAGTTGATGATGAAGTACCTGGACGGGGAAGAATTGACTGTAGAGGAAATCAAAAAGGCTCTGCGGGCTGCTTGTTGTAGCGTTAAACTGATTCCTGTTCTGTGCGGTTCTGCTTTCAAAAACAAGGGTGTACAGCCCATGCTGGATGCAGTAGTGGACTACCTGCCGTCTCCGCTGGATATCGCAGCTGTGAAAGGGATCAACCCTGATACCGGTGAAGAAGATATTCGCCGCGTAGATGACAATGAGTCCTTCTCCGCTCTTGCCTTCAAGATTATGGCTGACCCTTATGTGGGTAAGCTGGCCTTCTTCCGGGTTTATTCCGGTCATCTGCCCGCCGGTTCCTATGTTCTGAACTCCACCAAGGGCAAAAAGGAACGGATAGGCCGAATTTTGCAGATGCATGCCAACCACCGGGAGGAAATCTCTGAAGTCTGGACCGGTGATATCGCTGCTGCTGTTGGTTTAAAGGATACCACTACCGGTGACACTCTCTGTGACGAGAAAAAGCCGATAGTCTTGGAATCCATGCAATTCCCGGATCCGGTTATCTCCGTAGCGATTGAGCCCAAAACCAAGGCAGACCAGGAAAAGATGGGCACCGCTCTGCAGCGTCTGGCTGAAGAGGATCCGACCTTCCGGATGCATACTGACCCGGAAACCGGTCAGACTATTATCTCGGGTATGGGTGAATTGCATCTGGAGATCATCGTTGACCGTCTGGTGCGGGAGTTCAAGGTAGAGGCCAATGTTGGTCGTCCTCAGGTTGCTTACAAGGAAACCATTCGCAAGTCTGTTAAGGCTGAAGGTAAGTTTGTCCGGCAATCCGGTGGTCGCGGTCAATACGGTCACTGCTGGGTTGAGTTTGAGCCTCTCGAGCCGGGTAAAGGTTACGAATTCGTTAACAAGATTGTCGGTGGTGTCATTCCCAAGGAATATATCCCGGCCATTGATGCTGGTATCCGAGAAGCCATGGAAAACGGTATTTTAGCCGGCTATCCCGCTATCGACATTCGTGCTACTGTCTACGACGGTTCTTATCATGATGTGGACTCTTCAGAAATGGCCTTTAAGATTGCTGGTTCCATGGCCTTTAAGGCCGGAGCTCCCAAGGCAGATCCGGTGATCCTGGAGCCCATCATGAAGGTAGAGGTAGTCGTTCCAGAAGAATATATGGGTGATGTAATCGGTGACATAAACAGCCGTCGTGGTCGGATTGAAGGCATGGAACCCAGAGGGAATGCTCAGGTTATCCGGGGCTTTGTACCGCTGGCCGAAATGTTTGGTTATGCTACCGACCTGCGGTCCAGAACACAAGGGCGCGGAACCTACGTAATGCAATTCTCGCACTACGAGGAAGTACCACGCAACATCGCCGAACAGATCATTGCCAAACGGCAAGGCTAAGGTTCCTTATAGTTGTGGTGACAGCTTGTGGGGGCCAGATGGCCCCCCTTGCTTATATTTGAGGAAATACATAGTAGATAGGAGGAAAGATTAAATGGCTAAAGCTAAATTCGAACGGACAAAGCCCCACGTAAACGTTGGTACTATCGGCCACGTAGACCATGGTAAGACCACTACTACTGCTGCTATCACTGTAGTACTGGCTACCCAGGGTAAAGCTGAAGTTAAGAAATACGATGAAATCGACGCTGCTCCTGAAGAAAGGGAAAGAGGTATTACCATCAATACTGCCCACGTTGAATATGAAACTGACCAGCGTCACTATGCTCACGTGGACTGTCCTGGTCACGCTGACTATGTTAAGAACATGATCACCGGTGCTGCCCAGATGGACGGTGCTATCCTGGTTGTATCCGCTGCAGATGGTCCTATGCCTCAGACCCGGGAACACATCCTGCTGGCCCGTCAGGTAGGTGTGCCTCACATCGTAGTCTGGCTGAACAAGGCTGACATGGTAGATGATCCCGAGCTGCTGGAACTGGTTGAAATGGAAGTGCGGGAGCTGCTGAATGAATACGAGTTCCCTGGCGATGACATTCCTGTTGTTGTCGGTTCCGGCCTCAAGGCGCTGGAGTGCGGCTGCGGCTCCCGGGATTGCCAGTGGTGCGGCAAGATCTGGGAACTGATGGATGCTGTTGACAGCTACATCCCCACTCCTGAGCGGGATATCGATAAGCCCTTCCTGATGCCGGTTGAAGACGTGTTCACCATTACCGGTCGGGGTACTGTTGCTACCGGTCGGGTTGAACGCGGTACTATTAAGGTTGGTGACGAAGTAGAAATCGTCGGTCTGAGAGAAGAAACCAAGAAGACCGTTGTAACCGGTGTGGAAATGTTCCG
>NZ_FUXM01000057.1 GCF_900167165.1 Carboxydocella sporoproducens DSM 16521
AATTTCTAAAAAAACTAATCCCGAACAGAGTTATTGCTCCAGATAAATAAAAACCTACTGCCAGAATATCTGCAATACCTCGCCACTTTCCGCTAGCAGTAAGAGGAATTACTGCCGTTTTGAAGAGATAGAGAAAAATTCCTAAAAAGTAAACACCCAATGATACATGCAATTTTTTTACCCACCCGTCAAGATTTCTAAACGTTTCTTTAAAATTCCTTCTTCTCATAAAGCCGAACTGACAGGAACAATGAGATCAGCAGAATTATTCCAGTTAATCCGCATAGCATCACACCCAGAATATAAACAGGGACTGATTGGATCAAAGCCACAACGCCCCAATAGTTGTGTTCCCTTCCCAGATTAATTAACATAGGCATAGTCGCAGCCGACAGGATGAAGAATATGAACCAGCCGATCTGGACAAAGCGTGGCCCTAACCAGTAATACAGCGGGTAATAAATCGCTATAAACCAGATGACAAATACTATTGCCATAGCCGCATGAAATAGATCCTTTTCTAACATTACAGAACTGAACACGGTCTGATAAATCAATGCGATTCCTATCAGAAGTAAGCCGAAAAAGATAGTAAACAGATATTTGGCGATGACAACCTCTTTTCTGGAGATGGGCAGGCTGTTGATCAAGATGTGGCTGTTGTTTTTATCCTCCTGAGCGATAGTGTTTACGGTAAAAAACATCGCTAATAACGATATGAGTGAAAAGGGTAGGTCAACATGGAGGATTTGGGTAATATACAGCATAGCTAACACCAGATAGAGCAAGATCGCAGTCCGTTGCGTGACAAACTCTTTGTACAGTAAGCTTGCCATCGTTCATCACCTCGTGCTGTTTTTGTCGCTCTTAACCGTATAGAGCATGATTTGCTCTAAAGAAGGTTTTTCGTATAGCACCTGATCCTGAAATAACTGGTAAACCAGTTTCGGCTCAGTAGTCAAACCCTCAAACCCATAGGGTGTTTCCCGCAATCCAATAAAGAGCTTCCGGTTATCTTGATCCAGTAAGTCCGTCCCACCCTTGATCATGGTATATCTTTCCAAGACTTCATCTTTAGTAAGGCTGAATTGGATTCTGCCGTCATGGATGAAGGTAATAAAATCAGCTATTTGTTCCAGATCCGAAGTAATGTGGGTAGAAAAAAAGACTGTTTTCTCTCCTTCCTGGATAACTTCGGACAGAAGTTCCAGGATTTCCTGGCGAACCACGGGGTCAAGGCCAGAAGTAGGCTCATCCATAATGATCAGGTCGGCATTATGGGATAAGGCTAGGGCAATGGAATACTTCATTTGCATTCCCCTGGAAAGGTGCTTGATTTTTTTGTTAGCCGGAAGGTCGAACATTTTGAGATAACGGTTATAAGCCTTTTCGTCCCAATCAGGATAAAACCTGGCGATTACGCGCTTCATCTGTTCGCCAGTCAGATCATCGTAAAAGTGATTGTCTGCATAGACGAAACCAAGGCGCTGTTTGATTTTCCTTTCATGCTCACGGTTGTCCAGCCCGAATATCCGAATCGAGCCCTCATCCCGGTGAATAAGATTCATCATCAACTTAATCGTGGTGGTTTTACCTGCCCCGTTGCGCCCGATAAAGCCATGGATATATCCTTTTTTGATCGTGAACGAGACCCGATCCAGTTTAAAGTCTCTATAGGTTTTACTTACCTGGTCTAAAACAACCACATCCTCCATACTAAACCCCTCCTTTATCCCTCATCGTAGAGCAGCTTCAGCATCTCCTGCAGTTCTGCCAGACTAATGTTCAGGGATTTGCTTTCAGCTACCACCTCAGCCAGTTTTTCTTCGATCCACTTTAGCCTCATCTCTCGCAAAAATTCCCGGTTCGGCTCTGCGACAAATGATCCTTTCCCGACAACAGAAAAGATATAACCTTCTTTTTCCAGGTCATCATAAGCCCGTTTTGTGGTGATTACACTAATGTGCAAATCTTTGGCCAGCTGTCGGATCGAAGGGAGAAGTTCCCCTTCTTTTAATTCGCCCTTGAGGATGGCTTCTTTCAGCTGTCTTTTGATTTGTTCGTAAATCGGCTCTTTGCTGGTGTTTGAAATGATAATTTTCATGGCTTCCTTTCTCCATGCAGTGATTATAATGTATGTACTGTTTATATATAATATATACAATTTGCCTTTTCCTTGTCAATCCTATAAATTTACCTGGCTGAAATAAAAGGGTTGAGCCAGGACCCTCTCGTTAATCCCTCTCAACCCTTTTCTATCTAGCGACCAGCACTGCACTGGCCCCTGTTCTCCAGTCAGCATTCCTTACCGTCCCCTTTTTGTTTGGAAATATATTATAATAAAGAAAATTATTGCTGACAAAAGCAAAAAAATTATGGCTGCCCATGCCATTTCAACATTGGTAGAAAGATCCAGCTTATTGGAATAAATTCCATTAATAATTTCTAAACCGGTCATTTTCTCAGATTTATCTATAACTTTAAATTCTTTAGTTGCGAGCGAATTCACATACCGACAAGCTATATCATATGTCATTCCATTTTTCCTTAAAAGAAAAAATGAGCCGATTACACTCAATGCCTTGATTTCATGATATTTTTCAGAGTACTTTAATACAACTGTATTACATGCCTTGCGGTCATCAGACATAAATATGGTAACCTTATTCTTGTTGGTAATATAAAAAATTACCGCCATCGTTATGGTTTTAATTTCTCCAAGATTATTAGCGCAATCTGAATTCATTAATTCCTTTTCTACTTCAATAAACCTTTCATAAAAATGTTCTATACTCTCTCCCGTTGTAACGGCCAAAGTATTATAGTAATTCTCATAATGTTCCGTTCCAAATAGCTCACAACAATCTTTTATAGTGCTTAAAAAGGTTCGAGTAGGCATAACAAAATCCTTTTCCAAAAGTTCAAGCAGGTACTTATCGTTAACTATCTTTATACGTTGATGTTCTTTTAGCCTTCTCAGTAAATTCACTGCTTCCTGAGGCCACATAACTTCTTCATAAACTTGTTGATGTACATAAAAATCTCCACCAATACCAAGTATTTTTTCCAATAAGCTCTGTTCATTAGGAGAAGGGGAAACAGCTGATTTAATAATAAAATCCGCATCCAGCACGGAAATGTTTGAATTACTCAATTTTCTTACCCAACTCCTTAAAAATTTCTTCCATGCTTTTCTGGATGTAGTCTAAATCTTTTGCTGCTTTTCTTTCTGGAATGAGTTCTTCGTTATCATTATCAATGATTAAAGCTTTCAAGTTACTGTAATTTATCTTCCTGGTCCGTTCCTGCCAGCGTAGACCGATCTCATGTTTCCGCATTTCATATAAAACCCCAGCATTTTCATCGCGGTCGGGAATCCGCAACCATTTGTCTGCATCGCTTTCTTTAAGAAACCCCGTTTCATACAATCTCAAAACCATAGTTTTATATGGAACAGCAAAGACATCCATTAAGCGAATAATATCCAGCAAATTTAAATTAACCGATCCTATTTTCAAAATTTCTATTTGCTCTTTTAATAAAGTCCGGGGTACTAGCAAGAGAGCTGCAAAAAGATTAGCTTCCCTTTCCTCAAACTTACTACCCAGGTCCTCCGATTTTATAAGATGACTATATGCGTTCTCCAGTTGTTCACGATGGAATAAAAGGTGGTACAGCTCGTGAGCTGCAGTAAAAATTTGTTTTTCCAGGGGAAGGTTTGTATTTATAAATATAAATAATTTACCTTTATAATTACATATAAAACCACGCATTTCATCGTCCTGAATAGGAAAAAGCAGCAAGTGTGCTCCCTGTGCATAATTTTTTATAACATTGAAAATATCATCTTGAATGATTAACCCATTACCAATATATCTGCTTGCAAAACTTATTGCTCTGTCTTCAATAGTATCAAAAAGCTCTTTATCGTTGTAATAAATACATTCTTTTATTAGTTTATGAAGACTTGCCTTATTACTCATATTAAACATCCCAATCCTTAATTAATTTACTTTTATTCTCCTGTACCTGACTATGGAAAAGAATCATATCCATGATTTTTTGAGCATGTAATAGACCTATTTTTGCCTCTTTCGTTTTGACCTGACCCAAAAACATTGTGATTGGTTCTATGTTCTCGGTAACATTTTTTTCTTTTGTTAGTTCTTCAATAGGTACATTTAATATAGCAGCTATTTCTTTTAATTCTTGTACGGTAATATTTTTTCGCCCATGAACAATCTTATTGATTTCCTGCCTTGTACAACCAAGTTTTTCTGCCAGGGCAGCTTGAGTCATAGATTTTTTGTTGAGAATACCTAAAATATTTTGCCCAATAATTTGATTAGTCGTCAGCATCATAATACCCCCTTTTTTATAGTATATGTGGAATTTCTCTTTTTAGTCAATAAATTGTTTACATACTCCCTGTGTTATCGTAAATTTCGTTATCAAAATGGCGACAATCAATTTGGGGCCCACTCTTAACCTCTTCCTAAACTCAAAACCCCGCTCTCCAGACAGATAGCCAAATCCAGATTGTGCCTGACTCCGCGAAACTCGATTTCAATAGAGATATTCGCGGGCCCGAGTCATGCCGACAGTAAATCAGGCGTTGCTCTTTTTCCAGCAGTGAATTTTCGTCGTTTATCCATGCCATTTCTATAGCCCGCTGATTTGGGATTCCCTCAAAGTTATTCAACAGCTCGAAATACTTGAAACCGCTTTCGATGTATTCCAGTGCATTTAAAGGAGGGTTTTTTTTGCGATACAGGACATCGATACTGGGTCTGGCATCTTGCTACCATTTTTCCTGATAGTTGCGATAATAGTTCAGGGTCAGGATAGCGCTTTAGGAATGCATTACATAGGCATAGATAAACATATCATCAAAGTCCATATATATAAGGCTATTTATATTCTTCATCGGTGCATAAAATGGTTTCAAAGTTTTTCGTGCCGAATTTTAGAACGGTCAGGTGCCGAAGCTGTGCAGAGTGGAGAATTAGGCTTTATTGCCGAGCTCGCTACAAAAAGGGGATGAAAGCGGTGTTCCATCTCAAATTTGACAA
Source organism: Carboxydocella sporoproducens DSM 16521 (assembly GCF_900167165.1). NCBI lineage: Bacteria > Bacillati > Bacillota > Clostridia > Eubacteriales > Clostridiales Family XVI. Incertae Sedis > Carboxydocella > Carboxydocella thermautotrophica. Next base: position 5,073 of record NZ_FUXM01000057.1, read on the forward strand.
CCCGGTAGAAGGTAAGCGTGAGGGATGAGGTAGGCGGTTTTGGCAGTGATGCCGGCAGTTTTGCCGGAGCCGGGCCCGACCAGGACCAGGGCCGGGCCTCTGCCATGAGTAGCGGCTTTTTGTTGCTAGGGGTTGAGGTTAATGTGAAGAAAGGGCAAAAGGATTCACCATCCTCTTAAGCAACCTACTGGATTTAATCAGCTAATTTTTATTTTAATATTTTTACAAATAACCCTGCCTACAACTCCATCTCCTGCTATGTCCATCTGGATTAAGTTGTCCACCATTGTAAAGTCTAAATGCAAAATACAGGTTAGAAAATCAAATATTGTATCTTCCTCCTCAAAATCGAAGGAGCTTATTCCTTCAAAAACAAAAATCACATCAGGATAAGAATTTCGCCCTTCAGGGAAAGTTACCATCTCTACCTTTATTTCTATTCGCCCGGGAGTTATATGAATTTCCTTAATGATATCATCGTGAAATCCATAATCATGGATAATTCTTTCTGCTCCTTTTATAATGTTCATATAAACTATACCCCGTTTATGGTTACAAATAGTGGACATAGTTGTAAAAGAAAATCCCCATTATGCAAAGGTCACTACAGCACCAAACCCCAATCCAGTACTTTTATAGACAAAGCAAAATACTGCTAGGTAGGAAACGGATGATGCTTACAATGACCCAGGTAGATGATATCAAAATCGTATTTATTGAAAGTCCCTCATTTTTACATGGTATGAGGAAATAGTTTTTATTTTGTAGATTTAGGCCAGCCTGCGTCTCCGGCTCTACAACTACAGAAGACTCCCGCTTAGGAATTACTTCCGACCACTTATCTCTTCTCGGATGACCGCCACCGTGTGCGAGCACTATCTCCTAGTCAGTCGTCGTTATCTGGCGGTCTATTTTTTTCAAAAGATCTCCGAACTCCCAATAACCTCTCGCGCCAAGCCGGTTGATTAGCTCTTCTGCGGCAATCCTTGCTTCAGTGTCAGTACTTTCTAAGGCCTTTTCAAGGATGGTGCGAGCCTCATCTTTCAAAGCCATAATCCGCCAACCTTCTTTCTCCCCCAAGAGCATGGCGTTCAGACAGTAAACAGCATCTAGAGGGTGCGACTCCGCGATTCCCGCCAAACGCTCGACAACGATGTGGTCCGGTTCGACCTTTTGCACGAGTTCCAGTACCACTTTGAGCTGTGACAAGGCCCAATTTAACTCAAACTTCCCTGAAGCAAACCACCAGCCAAAAGCGGATAATTCCTCTGTGAATTCAGCTGGCGAAAGGGCCGTCAGGGCTGCGGCCACGCGATTTTCCCAAAGGGCTTTAAGGCGATCAATGATCTGTGCCGACACTTCACCTTCCGAATTCATTAGACTGCGTCCCACAAAATCTATGGCATGGCCTCGAAGAGCGTCGTCCGCCTTGGCGTAGAACTGGTCCAGCAAGCCGCCCGGTTCATCAAGAGCCAACTTACCTCTCCAGTACAGTTCCATGATGTGCTCAGCAAGGCGTTGGTTCGGATCACGTAAATGACGGTGATTGACTGTCTGAGAGCCGATTCGCTTGATGGCCCACCCGTATTCGTCCTTCAGGATGTCAAAGACCTTATCATAGGGCTGACAGAAAATGATGTACGTTTCCCAAGCAGCATCACGGAGGTGTACTCGTTCTGGTGCGGCAGAGAATATGTGGCTCTTTTGAGCGGCTGCCCACTGCGCATCGAGCAGCACCAGCCACGGAAACCACTGCCCATAGACGGCTCTGACGGCCACGGAAGGCTCGCGGTTGGGATCGAGGTGGAACTCTAGCACTTCCCGGACTTCCGGCATCTCGTCAAACCCGCGCTCTACACGGGTCTGGCCGACTTCTGCCTCTAAGTGCCGGTGCACCCAGAGGGCGTACCGCACCACGGCGTGTATGGCCTCACCACGGGTTGTATTGATGGAAAGCGCAGCAGGATCCATGTTGGGGCCACCGAAACGAGCCTCATGTTCGGGCGTGGGATCGGGATCGTCCGTGAGAGGCCGAAGAACAACCCACACCCGTTCCCGAAGATCAAATGGAATTTCCGCCGGCCCGTGATCGAAGCCCGTAGATAAAAGCTCCGCTATTGTCCTGCGAGTCCAGCCCCAGCCAGGATCCCGCTCGGCGCACTCCGACTTCCGTTCAGGGATCTCTTGGTTCTGCTCCACAATCCACTGCGCTAGGTCGATAGCCTGTTCCCAGGAGAACACATGCCCGTTACGAGCGGCATCACAGAGTCCGCGAAGGAGAGAACGCACATATGTCGGATCCAGCCCCTTGAAGCGCAGTGCTGCTGCGGCGAAACGCTCCGGCTCAGATGCAACAAAGGCCGAGAGTTCGCGCCCCAGCCCTTCCGGCGATGGGCTGCGCCAGCCCTCTTGCGGTTCCCACGTCCTGAGGTAAGCCACCAGCTCTTCAATGCTCATGGCACGCAACTCATCAGTTGATTTCGGACTGGTAGGCCCGACCCAGGTCCCTTCCGAATAGACCAGGAACTCGGGGTGTTCAGCCGGGCCAAACTCCTGAATCAATTCATTGTAATATCGCTTCCATGCAGCAGGTAAGGCGTCAGCCAACGGCGCCAGGCGATCCCGCTGCCAGATCTTCTTGTATCGTTCCGCTTCGTAATCTTCGGTGCATCGTTCCCAATAATCCTTCCAATCTTTCAGGTTGGGGCCTTCAGCAATCCAGCCGAGGATCGTCTCCTGATCCTTTTGCGATAGGCGGCTGAAGCAGTCCCTGGCCAAGAGGACATACTCATAACGAAGGTTGGGATTGTTGAACCGGGCATGATCCGTGAGCCGCTCGGCTATGAGCGACTCCGCCGCATCCGGGAAGCATCGCAAAAGGTGCAGGGCGATCCGCTGGAATATCGACCACCTTCTGGCTTCTAGGCGTGTGACCAAATGAGAAACCTTTGTTGGATTTTGCTGTACAAGATACTCCGCCGCATCCCGCACCGCCGTGACCAGGAAATCCTTGAACCCGTGCGGGTAGTTCTGCGCGTGATCTTCGATGGCGGGACGCCAGACATGAGAATAGTCCTTGAGTTCCCCGCCCTTCTCATCATGCCGCGACAAGCTTATGGCGGATTCAAGAATGTCACATAAGAGTTCCAGGGCGCGTTCACCCGTGGCCTCCACAAGAATCGGAACGTGTTTTTTCAGGATGTCTTCATACTCCCATGGATCGAAGCAGGAACGCGGTTGCGGGGAGGGGGTGAAAATACCGCCCTCTTCTTGATTCGGGGCGGTCTCCCGGTCTGGCACGACGGCCAACACCGTCCTGGCTAGATCGAGCGCCGCGTCCTCTTCGCCTCCCTTCGCCAGATGGGCGACGAGGGCGCCCAGTTTTACCGGGAGCAAGAGGTGATGCGGTACCTCAAACCATTCTTTGGCCTTAGGGACAAATCGGGTTGCCATGCTTGGCGGAAGGCTCAGTGCGATATCCGCAAGATCCTCGAGAACGCGAACATTGTCGGTTTCCGGTATCTGGAGCGCAATTTGTAGCACCTGTTCCTGACCCTCGGGAAGGCGAGCCATCCGCACCAGGTATCTCGATTCTGACCATATGGGAAAACGAATGTAATCTCTATCTCTCTCTGCGGGAGGCGGGTTGCTGAAAAAGCCCTTTTGGTAGAGTGGCTCAATCCAAGCCGGCGAGTCGAGACGGCTGAAAAAATACTCATAACTGGCGGCTCGTTTTTTGATGAGTTCTAATGATTCGCTGACAACTTCGGGCTTAATTTCATTCTCCTCCTCCAAGATAGCATCTATATTTCGAAAATCGTCAAACGTCCGAGGATTAAAGCGATCCAAGAGAAACCGTTCGAGAGCGTCGAGTTGTTGAAGAAACTCCTGCTTCCTAGGAGAAGAACCGTGGTGGGCAACTTTGTTGAAGAATTCCCGCATTTTTATCCAAGCAGATACGTTCAAATCTTCAATCGTAGACGGAAGAAGGCGGTCGGGCGAATCAAGCTGGCGTAAGGTCTGTCTGATCTCCTCTCGTCTCCTGGGGTGGTGGTCATTGAACCAGGTGAAGAAATCCTGTAAATGCCGTAGCAACTGCCGAAGGGGATTGTCGATTTTCCCACACCACGCTCCCTCTGCATAGCATGAACTTTTTGATATAACTTGGTTCCATTTTTCCTCAATTTTCTGTACCTTCGGCTTCAGCGCTTCCTTATTTGCTTTTAAAGGGACATCAACGAACGTAGGAAGCTTTTCCATCAGTTCACGGATACCATGTGCTGCCAACGCTAACGCGTCGGGATTGTTTTCGTCCCTCATCACGAGCAAGGCGCCAAGATACATTTGCGCCAGATCGGAGTGCCAACGTTTCAAAGCGCGAAAAAGGGCTAGTTGCTGCCCAGAGAGGTCTATTGCACGTGGAAACTGCGGGTCGGTCTTCGGGTTCAGATCATGCTCGCGGTCTTGCATCATTCGCACCCCCAACACCTCAACCATTTCGATAATCATCGAATTTCACTCTCCTCTGCACCCGAGATTCTTCTCGAACTCCTAAATTGTCCGGAAGAGCTCTAGACCTAAGTTCCCGGAACCACAATCTGACTTTTACCACCAGATCCACGAATGCGGGTGTTCTTCGAGAAATTTGCTGATATCAACTTTAACTAAGTATCGCTTTTTGAGCTTCAAGAAGTACTTATCGGGTATCGGAGGTACGCTGCTATCGTTTAAGTACTGGTTCTGAATTGACTTGACGTCCTCCTCCGTAATATCACCCCGTTCCTCAAGGCGACAAATCTCATAGAGCACTCGAGCGTAATGGCGTACGGCCTCTCGGTGTTTAGCCTCGTGATCAGACGGTCTCCAGATGGACAACAGTAACCCCGCAAAGAAGTTGCCAACCGCGATTATGGCCTGAAGCCACTTGAAGCCATCTGATGTTAAAGGAGTGTGATCCTAGCGATGTTCCAATTCCTTTGTAATATAATTTCAACACCGCAACTTTATCATCTGTATCTGTTTATACATCAATCTTTAACATAATTTATTTTAACTTTATACTCCAATCCCGCACTTGCAACTTGTTTTTTCCATTCAACTAATTTCATTAAAAATATCAAAGATTCAATCTCACTCAATTTGTTTATCTTATTTTTTCTATCCATTATTAGCCATAAACAAACCCCTTTAGGCTTAATAGGTCTAGAATTAATAATTATTTTAGTTTCCTTATCTTTTAACATATTAACAGTACTCAGACACTGGTCAATTACATATCCAAGTTTTTGTGGGGTTCCAATTTTTACAAAGTATAATATATTATCCTTATATAAATCCATTTTTTCAATATTGTATTTTTTTCTTATTTGTTCAAAATCCCTATCAAAATTCTCATATCCTTTATTTTTCTGGACAGTATTAAAATACTTTTCTTTATACATATTTTTTTCATCAAGTCCATTTTCTACTATATAAGATTTATAATCTGTAATTGATAAATCATCGTCTTCTAAATATTCATGGGGAATTTTATCTGCTTCTGCCTCTAAATAATCTATATAAGAACGGTTAAACTGATACCACTTTCCATCTAATAGGCAGTATTTCTCATCATCCACATAATCTAAAAAATATTTTATGTTATTGCTATAACCTTTATCATTTTCATTCTTAGCGCAAACATAGATGTTATCTAATTCTTGATATAAATCAATATTATTCTGTCTAATAAATGCTCTAAAGTCTTTCATATTTAATTCTTTAACTTCATAACTAGTTTTCCTTTTATTACCTTTTAAAAAGAAAGTATATTGATTTTTATCTGTAAAAACAAAATCCACACCAAATATAGATACTTCATCCATTTGTATATTTGAATTATCATCGAGTATTCGAGAAACTAGTTTCATATTTAATTGATAAATTTTTTCTTCGTTCTTAACTACTTCTACTCTTGGTAAACTAAATTTAGGTGGTTCTTTCAGCACTTCTTCAATATCATTTATAAAAACAGTCAAGTCTTCTGCAGTAGTGTTGCATAAAATTTTTTAAAATTTGTCAAGCTGGGAATTAATTCGATTTAACACAAAATAGGACGAATTATGCGTTTTTTAGCTGAGAAATATAAAAATCTCCTTTATAATAGAGATTAAGGGTAGTCCTTGCCCAAATCTCTAATATAAAGGAGAAGCTATAATGCAAGGCAAGGATATCACAAAATCCACATTTTTTCAATTGTTTCAGCCAATTTTTAACGAAAAAATTTTTCAGCTTATTAATAACGCAGGTGTTGACAAATACGTTAAAAAACTGACAGCACTTAAGCTATTCTATCTTCTGGCCTATGCCCAGTTAGAACAATTAAAAGGTCTACGGGATATTAGCA
>NZ_FUXM01000058.1 GCF_900167165.1 Carboxydocella sporoproducens DSM 16521
CGCCGGGCGTATTCCAGGAAATCGAAGGGTGGCTAAGGCGGAGATTGCGGATGTGCGTCTGGAAACAATGTAAACGTGTCCGAACCCGATACCGTGAGCTACGGGCCTTAGGCCTACCGGAGCGAGTAGTCCATATAATGGCTAATGCCCGTAAAGGCTACTGGCGAATGTCTCGACAATTAAATAACGCCCTGAACAATGCCTACTGGCAAAGTCAGGGCTTGAAGAGTTTGACTGAACGTTATCATCGCATTCGTCAAGCTTGGTGAACCGCCGTATACCGAACGGTACGTACGGTGGTGTGAGAGGACGGGGGTTAATCACCTCCTTCTACTCGATTGACTCAAGGGTGAAGGAAAAAGTTTGTAAAAAATAATTGACAATAGACAACGAGTGTTATATTTTATATTTAACAATTCAAATCTCTATATCAAAAATCAAATTTAACAAAAGGAGGTGTGACATGTACCTTGGTGAAATTGCTCGGATTAAAATGGGGCTCGTGCTTTCCAGAAAAAAGGCTGAAATAGACTTGGAAGCTGTAGCGGAATATCCGATGATATCTCTTAAAAACATCCAGGAAGACGGTACGTTTACAGAGGATCCCGTCGAGAGTTTCAAGAGCAAGGAAATCATCGGCAATGAGTTTTTCACCCGTGAGGGAAATATACTTGTTCGTCTCAGTCATCCCAATACAGCGGTGTTGATTGACAAGGAGCAAGAGGGTCTGCTCATTCCTTCTTACTTTGCAAATGTTGAAATTATCGACACGAATGTATTGCCAGGCTATGTTGCATGGTTCTTGAACACCGATAAGGTAAAAGGGGAATTGTTAAAAAGCCAGACGGGAACCCATATTCCTAGCACCAACAAACAGATTTTGGAAAAGATATCGATTCCTGAACTGGATTTGGATAAACAGCAAAAGATTACAGATATACAGCAATTATATCGAAAGGAAAAGCGTTTGTATCAAAAACTAATGGCTGAAAAGGAAAAGTTCTATAAGGCGGTTACTTATTCAATCATAAAAATGAACGAAGGGTGAAGGAGAAACATGGAAAAAACAACGCAAGCTTATATCAACTCGGTTCTTTGGCAAGCATGTGACACATTCAGGGGAAAAATTGACTCCAGCATATACAAAGATTACGTGCTGGTCATGCTGTTCGTTAAATATCTGAGCGATACATACAAAGAAAGGCTTGAAGAGTACACCAAACGATATAACGGTGATCAGGAACGGATTAAGCGGGCAATGTCCAGGGAACGGTTTATCCTTGATGAATACTCCACGTTTGACTACATATACAGCAAGCGGAATGACCCCGAAATCGGCGTGATCATCAACAAGGCGTTGGAACGTTTGGAGAATGAAAACACAGGAAAATTGCGGGGTGTGTTCCGCAATATCGATTTCAACTCCGAGGCGATCCTGGGCAAAACCAAGGAAAGAAACGCCATGCTGAAAACGCTTCTGGAGGATTTCGCGAAGCTGGATCTGCGTCCTTCGGTGCTTGAGGATGAGGATATTATCGGGAACGCGTATCAATATATGATCAATTTGTTTGCCAGTGATGCTGGCAAAAAAGGCGGTGAGTTTTTTACACCGCCAGAGGTATCTGAACTTCTTGCCAGATTGGTAAAACCCCAAGAAAATGATCGGATTTATGACCCCACTTGCGGTTCGGGTTCTCTTTTGATTCGGGTGGTCAGACAAGTGCCAAACCGAAAAGTGGCGGTATATGGGCAAGAGCGGAACGGTCAAACGCATTCCCTGGCGTTGATGAACATGTATCTGCATGGCATTGATGATGCCAAGATTGAATGGGGTGACACCTTGGCTAATCCGCTTCATTTGGAAGACGGCAAGTTGATGAAATTCCAGGTGATCGTCGCCAATCCCCCATTCTCGCTCGACAAATGGGCGATGGGTTTCGCGGGGGAAGGCAATACCGACGAGAAGTTCAAAATGGAGGCAAGCCTTGACCCTTATGGGCGTTTTTCCTGGGGAGTGCCGCCCGCATCCAAAGGAGATTACGCCTTCGTCCTGCACATTCTTCATTCGCTTGCGGAAAACGGCCGTGCGGCGGTCATCCTTCCTCATGGCGTGCTGTTTAGAGGAGCGAGCGAGGCGAAAATTCGGGAGGAAATCATCAAGCATAATTTGTTGGATGCCGTTATTGGGTTGCCCGAAAACTTGTTCTTTGGAACAGGCATTCCCGCTTGCGTGATGGTCTTCAAGAAGAATCGAACGAGAAAAGAAGTTCTGTTTATTGATGCCTCGGGAGAAGGAAACTACGAAAAGGGCAAAAACCAGAACAAGCTCAGGAAGCAGGATATCCAGAAGATTGTTGAAACGTATGAGAAGTACGAAACGATCGACAAATATTCTTACGTTGCGACCATCGAGGAGATCAAAGAGAACGACTACAACCTGAACATTCCGCGATATGTTGATACGTTTGAGGAAGAGGAAATGGTTGATATGGATGCGGTGAAGGAGAACATTTCCAATATTAAGCGGGAGCTTCAGGAAGTAGAGCGGCAGATGGAAAAGTATTTGGAAGAGCTGGGGTTGTAGGGTTATGACTTTCGAAGAAAACTTTAAAACTACCTTGTTAAAAGTATGGGAGAATGAGTATACTGATTCATTCGGTGTATCTAGGGCTTTAAATAAATCCCATATTTATTTTGAGTATACATCTATTTTTACAAGACGTGAATGGAATACCTATTCAGCTATTCTCCATATTAGAACTCCGTATGACAATATAAAAGTGTTGGAGGAAAATAAAGATAAGATTTTTAGAATAGCTGAAAGGATTTTTGGAAAGCAGGATGACTACTATCTAACCGATATATCAATTGATGTTCTAATTGAGCAATTTGAAGTAGTCGATTTTTCGTTACTTGGAAAAACCGAAACAATAAGACGTGCAATTAGTGACGCGGAATCATTCATGAAGGAGGGGAAGTACTCTTCAGCAATAGATAGGGTGCACACTTCATTGCATGGGTACTTACGTCTGCTGTTAGATACGAAGAAGGTTTCCTATGAAGAAAGCGATACTCTGATGCAATTATATAGTAAACTCCATAATAGTTTGGATCCGATTGAAAATAAAGAGATCAATAATTTAATAAAATCAACTATCAGAAGTGCGTCTGCTGTAATTGATTCGATAAATACAATTAGGAATAAACATTCATTGTCTCATCCAAATGAAGAAATAGTAGGTGAATCTGAAGCTAAACTAGTAATAGGGATCTGTAAAGTACTGTTTGATTATATTGAGGGAAGGACGTAAGAAGAATGGGAGCAAAGTATATAAATAAAGTCGAAGATTCAACTGGATACAAAAAAACAAAAATAGGTGTATTACCTTCTGATTGGGAAGTAAAGAAATTGAGTGATGTTTCTTGTATAAATCGGGAGAGCTTAAATGGAAATATAGACGCCGACTATGAGTTTTATTATTATGATCTGTCTTGTGTTGATAATGGTAAAATTTATAAACCAAACAATAAAATCAAATTTAAAGAAGCTCCGTCAAGGGCTAGAAGAGTGTTTCAAAAAAACGACATATTATTTAGTATGGTAAGACCATACTTGAAAGGATTTGCTTATATTGATTTTGAATGCAAAGATTGCATTTGTTCTACTGGTTTTTCAGTAATTTCAAGCAATAAGGCGAATGATGCGAAATTTATTTATTATAACCTGTTTGGAACAGTGATCGAAAATCAGGTAAATAAACTTTTAGTAGGTTCAAATTATCCAGCAATTAATAGTTCAGATGTCGAAAACTTGAAAATACCATATCCTAAATTAGATATGGAAAGGGAAAAAATCGGAAATATCCTCTCAACCTGGGACAAAGCCATCGAGCTGAAAGAGAAACTGATTGAGCAAAAAAAAGAGCAGAAAAAGGGCTTGATGCAGAGGTTGTTGACAGGAAAGGTCAGGTTGCCAGGTTTTGAAGGGGAATGGGAGGAGGTTCAAGTTAAAGATGTTTGTGAAATTGGAAGAGGGAGAGTCATTAGCAAAAAAGAGATTGAACAAAACCAAGGTATATACCCTGTCTATTCTTCACAAACATCAAATAATGGAGAAATTGGTCGTATAAATACTTATGATTATGATGGGGAATACATCACTTGGACAACTGATGGAGTAAATGCTGGGACAGTTTTCTATAGAAAAGGCAAATTTAATTGTACAAACGTTTGCGGAACACTGAAATTACTTAGACATGACATTGATGCAAGATATTTCTCGTTAATGCTTCAGGGGGAAACAGATAAATATGTAGTTCGTCATGGAAATCCCAAATTAATGAATAATGTCATGGCAATTATCACAGTGAGAATATTCAACAACTATGAGTATCAAAAATTTATTTGTGATATCTTCGATATGGCAGATAGAGAAATCACTCTTTTGGAGCAGGAAGTTGAAGCCTTGAAACAACAAAAGAAAGGCCTCATGCAACTTCTGCTTACAGGAAAAGTCAGAGTGAAATGCTGATGCTTCACTCTGCAAATTGGGAGGTGAAAAAATGCCCAGAGCAAAGGATTATGACGAACGGAATATCAGCCAACAGCCAGCCATTGAGGTGTTGAAGGCGTTAGGCTATCGTTACCTAGCTCCTGAAGAAGCGGAAGCGATGCGGGGCAATCAATTTAATGTGATCCTGAAGGATGTGCTGGAGGAAAAGCTTCGGGATCTGAATGCTTATGAGTATAAAGGTACTACATATCGTTTCAGTGAGCGGAATATCCAACAAGCAATTCGGGATTTGGATGAGCCGCTGACGGACGGGTTGGTGAAAACCAACGAAAAAATTTACGAATCCTTGATGTTGGGGAGAAGCTATACCGAGAACTTGCCTGACGGCTCCAAGAAATCGTTCACCATCCAGTACATCGATTGGGAAAACGTCAAAAACAACGTCTTTCATGTGGTGGAAGAAGTCGTTGTCGAGAAGATGGACGGGCAAGGAACCGCCCGTCCAGATATCGTGCTCTATGTGAACGGAATCCCATTTGCCGTGATTGAGTGTAAAAAAGCCTCCATTTCGATGGAGCAAGGCATTAGCCAGATGATCCGCAATCAGGGCAAAGACTACATCCCGCAACTGTTCAAATTTGTTCAAATCGTGATGGCGACCAATAAGAATGAAACCCAATATGCGACGTGCAATACACCGAAGAAATTTTGGGCGGTATGGAAAGAAGAAGATGAAGATTGGTTGCAGGAGCAAATCAGCAAGACGGTGCATCACCGTCTGCCGACGAATCAGGATAAAAACATCATTTCCCTGTTCCATCCTGAAAGACTGCTGGAGCTTACCCGCTATTTCGTGCTGTTTGATAAAAACGAGAAAAAGATTGCCCGTTACCAGCAATATTTTGCCATCAAAGAAATCCTCAAAACCGTGGAAGAGACAGACCAAAACGGCAATCGCCAGGGCGGGGTCATCTGGCATACTCAAGGTTCGGGAAAATCGCTCACGATGGTGATGCTGGCTAAATACTTACTTACGGAAATGCAGAACATCAACCCGAAAGTTATTGTGGTGACCGACAGAAAAGAGCTGGACAAACAAATTCACCGCACGTTTCATCATACCAGGCTCAAAGCTAGCCGAGCAACATCGGGAAAGCATTTGGTCGATTTGATTAACGACAACAGTGCCGACATAGTGATGACCCTCGTCCACAAGTTTGATACAGCGGCGGTGAAACAAAAGCCGATCCTCTCCAGAGATATTTTCATCCTGGTGGACGAATCACATCGGACGCAGTACGGGGAACTGCACAACAAAATGAAACAGGTGTTCCCCAATGCCTGCTACCTTGGTTTTACGGGAACGCCGCTGATGAAAAAAGAAAAAAATACGATGGTCAAATTCGGCAAGCTGATCCATGCCTATACGATTGCCGACGGGGTTCGTGACAAGGCGATTGTCCCTCTTTTGTACGAAGGCAAAATGGTCGAGCAAACGGTGAACCGCAAAGCCATCGACCACCGTTTGGAGATGATCACCCGCCACTTGAATGAAAAGCAAAAAGAAGAAGTGATGCGAAAGTGGAGCCAGTTTGAACGCATTGCCTCGTCTGATCAGCGGATTAAAATGATCGCTTTCGATATCAACGAACATTTTCTGCACAATTACAAGACCAAAGGCTCTCATTTCAAAGCCATGCTGGCAACGAACAGCAAGAAAGAAGCCATCCGTTATCTGGAGGCGTTCGAAGAACTGGGCGATCTGAACTGTGCGGTGGTCATTTCTCCCCCTGATCAGCGGGAAGGGCATCACGAGGTGGATGAAAGCACCGATGATAAAGTTCAGCAGTTTTGGAAACGGATGATGGACAAATACGGGAACGAGGAAGCCTACGAAGAAGCGATCAAGGATGAGTTTATCAACGGTGACGACATCGACCTGCTCATCGTCGTCGATAAATTGCTGACGGGTTTTGACGCTCCAAGGGCGACCGTTTTGTATGTCGATAAACCGATGAAAGAACACACTCTTTTGCAAGCCATTGCCAGGGTGAACCGCCTGTACGAAGGTAAGGATTACGGTCTCATCATCGACTACAGAGGATTGCTCGACAAACTGGATGAAGCGATGGAGATGTATTCGGGGGCGGGGCTGGAGAATTTCGACCCGAAGGACTTAAAAGGCACATTGTATGATGTGATCAGCGTCATCGGAACGCTCAGGCATTATCATACGGAACTCGTGAATATTTTCATCCCTGTGAAAAACAAAAGCGACATCGAAGAATACGAGGTTCTCCTAGAAAACGAGGAGCTCAGGGAACATTTTTACAACATGCTCAGCCAGTTTGGACGCCATCTGGGCATCGCCTTGGAGTCGGAAAATGTTTATAGGGCTTTAGGGCCAGAGGAACTCAATCGATACAAGAAGGATTTGAAGTTTTATCAGGAACTCCGCAAAAGCGTAAAGCTCAGGTACAGTGACACGATTGACCATAGGGAATACGAAGCCAAAATGCAGATGCTGATGGACAACTACATTTCGGCGGAAGAGGTCATTCGCATTACAAACCCCGTGGATATTATGGACGAGAAAGGATTTGAGGAAGAGTTAAAACGGTTGCAGTCCCCACGGGCAAAAGCGGATGCGATCCGTACCCGATTGTCCAAGCGAATCGAGACCAAATGGGATGAAAATCCCGCGTACTACAAAAAATTTTCCGAACGGATCGAAGAAGCCATTCAGGCCTATAAGGACAAGCGGGTCAGCGAGGCGGAATATCTGCAACGGATGAAGGAGATCTTGCGGGATTTTCGCTCAGGAGCTTCGGGCGTCACCTACCCCGATAACATCCGAAAGAATCCCAATGCCCAGGCTTTTTATGGTGTGGTGAAAGAAATCATCGGGGAAGCGAATGATTTAACGGACAAAGACGAACTCATAGGCGAATTGGCCCTTCAGGTGGATGAAATCATCGAGGAGCACAGCAAGGTCGATTGGCACGATAACATGGAGGTTCACAATCGCATCGCTCAGGAACTGGATGATTTGCTGTACGACTTTGCCAAGGAACACGGTTTGAAACTGGATTTTGACCAGATTGACAAAATCATTGAAAACGTCAAGACGGTTGCCTTGAGACGATATTGACGGGTGTGGTGAGATGGAGATTCATCAGGTCGAGTTCGGAGGAAAGGTGATTCCGTTTATATTAGAACGAAAACCCGTAAAAAATGTCAATCTTCACATCAAACCCGATATGACCGTCATGGTTTCGGCAAACGAGAAAGTGCCGCTCGATTTTATCCTGGGCTTTGTGAAACAGAAAGCGGCGTGGATCCTGAAAAACATTCAGTTTTTTGAAGATGTCCAGCCAGAAGTTCAGAGTGAAAAGGAATATGTCAGTGGAGAGTCATTCAAGTATTTAGGCAAGCAGTATCGCTTGAGGGTCGAAGAGAGCGAAGCGGAGGGAGTAAAGGATTATCGAGGCTTCATTTATCTGTATGTAAAAGACAAACAGGATCTCAAACGGAAAGAGAAGCTTTTTGGGGAGTGGCTACGGAACAGGGCTGAAATTGTATTCAATGAATCCCTGGATAAGATGTATGCTTTGGTTCAAAAGTACAACGTTAGGAAGCCCAAGCTGATGATCCGCACGATGAAGGCAAGATGGGGATCGTGTTTGAGGGATTCCAATGCCATACTGCTCAATTTTGAGCTGATCAAGGCTCCAAAATACTGCATCGATTATGTGGTCTTACATGAGCTCATCCATTTTTTATATAAGAACCATGATTATCAATTTTACAGCTTCCTTTCCGCATTGATGCCCGATTGGAAACAACGGAAATCAATTTTGGATGAGGAAGTGGTTCGGGAATTATAGGGGAAGAGACGAGTTGACGTCTCTTTTTCGTTACTATCGTGAAAACATGGGAGGTGTCTTATGAACAAAGAAAAAGTTGCACTTTTCGAGAACATTTTACATGAAGTTTATTCTCATTATACCAATTCAAGTGATTTTAACGGGATATCTTTAACTAATCTCATGAAGTTATTCAAATTAAATGAAGTTGAAATGAAAAACATAATAAAAGAGATGTTGCAAAATAATAAAATTACATCAGTAGCGTTGCATTAATTTTATGAATGGTAGTCAACTATGTTTTGGTCATTACGCATTATGGTATATATGACATTTATGTAATTATATGTAA
>NZ_FUXM01000059.1 GCF_900167165.1 Carboxydocella sporoproducens DSM 16521
GCAAAGTTGACCACTCTACAGCTGGAGCGTTAGAGGTAATCGAGCATTATGGTGTTCTTGGCAAGATATTAGCTTATGGAATTGCAGGACATCATTGTGGACTTCCTGATTGGGGAAGCTATGTGGATGAATCTTCTTTGGAAGGAAGGTTAAATAAAAAAGATTTGCCAGATTATAGTGCATATAAAAAAGAAATTGAGTTGCCAAAACCTGAAGAAATATCTTTTCAAATGAAACTAGCACCTGTTGGACAAGGATTTAGTGTACAATTTCTTATCAGATTTCTGTATTCAGCCCTTGTAGATGCGGATTTTCTGGATACAGAACAGGCATTAAACAATGAAAAATCTTCTTTGCGAGAAAATAAAGTCTCATTAGAAGATATGATTTCTACTTTGGATACCTTCTTGAAAAAAAAGTGTGCTAACGTTCCTGATACACGGATAAATAGGACTAGAGCGGAGATTTTGGCAACTTGTAGGGAAAAGGCAGTTTTGAATCCAGGTTTTTTTACTCTTACGGTACCGACAGGGGGAGGAAAAACTCTTTCCTCAATGGCTTTTGCCCTTAAACATGCGGTTACTCACGGAATGAAAAGGATTATATATGTTATACCTTATACAAGTATCATTGAGCAGAATGCAGCTATTTTCAGGGAAATATTTGGTGAAGAAAAAGTTCTAGAACATCATAGTAATTTTACTTATTCTAGCAAAGAGTCAATGGAAGATGAAACAGAGTATGATTTTAGATTAGCTGAAAAAATGAGATTAGCTGCAGAAAATTGGGATATGCCTATTGTAGTAACAACCAATGTCCAGTTTTTTGAATCATTATTTGCTGCAAAAAGCTCTCGCTGTCGCAAATTGCATAATATTGCCAATAGTGTAGTGATAATAGATGAGGCGCAAATGATACCTACTGGTTTTTTGTATCCATGTATATATGCGCTAGTAGAATTGGTTACTAATTATAATACATCTGTAGTGTTATGCACTGCTACTCAGCCAGCAATAAATAAATTATTGCCTCCTGAGATAAAGCCGCTGGAGATTATGGATAAACCTGAAGAATTATATAAAGCTTTTAAAAGGGTTCAAGTTAAAGATATAGGGGAGATAACTGACGACGAACTGGCGAGAGAACTATTGAGACATGAACAAGTTTTATGCATAGTGAACTCAAAAAAACATGCCAGGATTCTCTATGAAAAAATTAGTGGAAACTGGGCGTACCACTTGAGTACTCGCATGTGTCCAGCTCACCGTTCAAAAATTCTTAAAACCATAAAAGAACGTTTGAGAAGTGGTGAGATATGTAGGGTAGTTTCCACCCAATTGATTGAGGCGGGTGTGGATGTAGATTTTCCTGTGGTTTACAGAAGTTACACTGGAATAGATTCAATTGCCCAGTCAGCAGGCAGGTGCAATAGGGAAGGACTGCTGTCAGAGGGTAAGGTATTTGTTTTCAAACCTGAAAAACACGGGCTGCCTGCTGGCTGGCTTAGTAGAACGGCTTCAATTGGGGAAAGTATATTGAGACGGAATGAAGATCCCCTTGACCTGAAAAGTGTTAGTGACTATTTTGCCATACTCTATGATATTGAGGGGGAGAAGCTGGACAAGGAAAAAATAATGGCTGAAATAAAAGAACAAGAGAGGATGCTGAATTTTTCTTTCCGCAGAATTGCTGAGAAATTTAATTTAATTGATGAAAACACAGTCGGGATAATTATCCCGTGGGATGATGAATGTAAAAAAATAATAGAGAAGGCACGCTGGAGCAGGTTGTCTGGTAAATATTTTAGGCAATTACAGAAATATACCGTAGATGTCTACCAGTCAGAACTCGAGGAGATGCAGCGATTAGGGTTGATTGAAAACGTTGGAGGTATGCTGTTTATCTTGCGTGAGGAAGTTTGCGAAACAAGCTATAGTATGGAAACAGGTCTCTTGCCATGTACAGAAAGCATGTTTACTCGAGATATATTTATTATTTAACATGAAAGAGGGATGATTATGGGATATGGTATAAGGTTACTGGTATGGGGGGATTATGCGTGTTTCACCAGACCGGAAATGAAAGTCGAGAGAGTCAGTTATGATGTTATAACTCCATCTGCTGCAAGAGGTATTTTAGAAGCGATTCACTGGAAGCCGGCAATACGTTGGATAGTGGACAAAATCCATGTATTAAATGAAATACGTTTTGATAATTTACGCCGCAATGAGGTAGGGAGCAAAATACCGGCGGGGAACGTGAAAAAAGCCATGAAAGGGGAGGTTATTGAACTGTGTCAGTATGCTGCGAATGACAGACAACAGCGGGCCACACTTTTACTTAGAGATGTAGCTTATATCATTGAAGCCCATTTTGAGATGACTGATAAAGCCGGATCCGAGGACACACCAGAAAAACATTATAATATTGTCTTACGACGTGCTAGATTAGGGCAATGCTATCATCAGCCTTATTTGGGTTGCAGAGAATTCCCGGCCAAATTTCGGCTGATCGAAGACGATGAGCCACTTCCCCATTCTCTGCACAAGGGTGAAAAAGATCTTGGGTGGATGCTTCTTGATATTGATTACACCGATAATATGACTCCCAGGTTTTTTAGAGCGGTTATGAAGGAAGGCATAATCGAAGTGCCAAGGCTAGAAGAGGGGGAATAGTATGTGATTATAAATTCGCTGTATCAGTATTATGAAAGACTGCTTGAAGACCCTGATTCCGGTGTAAGTCGGCCTGGTTTCAATAAGGTGAAAGTTTCTTTTGCACTGATAATCTCTAATACAGGTGAGTTGCTTGATATCGTCGATTTACGCGAAATCAAGGGGAAAAAACTTGTTTTACGTGAACTGGATGTACCCGAGCAAATAAAACGTGCTTCAGGAATATCGGCCAATTTTATGTGTGATAACTGCATGTACGTGCTTGGAATAAAACGAAAAAAAAATGATAAAAAAGAAAGAATTAGAGATGCATTTGAAGCATTTACTGCCCTTCATGAAAAAATTCTTGGAGAAGTCGATGATGAAGGTGCAATTGCTATTTTAAGGTTTTTACGACAATGGGACATAGACAATGCTGATAAACATCCCAAAATAGTTGAGGTAATCGATGATATTTCAGAGGGGGGGAATTTAGTATTCCGATTGGAAGGGGCTCAGGGCTACATTCATGAAAGAAAAGCGATAATTGAAGCTTGGCATAGTTATCGTTCAAGACAATCATCAGAGGTAATTAGCCAATGTCTAGTTACCGGTAAAAAATCATCTATTGCCAGGTTACACCCCAATATCAAAGGTGTAACAGGGGCCCAATCAAGTGGGGCTTCCTTAGTTTCTTTTAATCTTGATGCTTTTACATCTTACGGTAAAAGCCAGAGTTATAATGCTCCCGTAAGTGAAAATGTAGCATTTGGCTATACGACGGCACTTAACTATTTGTTAACCAATGAAAAACATAGAGTACGCATTGGGGATACAACGACAGTTTTTTGGGCTGAACGTTCAGGTGGTTTGGAAGAAGATCTGCTGGGAGCTTTGTTTTTTCCTGCAAATAATACAAAAAAGAAAGAGGGGGATGACCAAAATATAATAACAATAGATCCAAAAACAGTAAAATTACTGCATGATATTTTTTCAAGAATTCGTGCTGGAGAACCGGTAAATATAGGGTTAGATGGAATTGACCCACAAGTTAATTTTTATATTTTAGGACTTGCGCCTAATGCAAGCAGGCTTTCTGTTAGGTTCTGGCATGTTGACCAGTATGGGAAATTTATAGAAAAAATCGCTCAACATTACATTGACCTAGCGATTGTAAAAAGCTTTGAAAATGAGCCGGATTATATTTCTATTGATATGATATTAAAAGAAACTGCGCCTTTGGGTGACTATAAAAAGATTCCGCCCCTTTTAGGCGGTGCGTTAATACGTTCAATACTAACGGGTATACCCTATCCCCAGACTTTATACCATTTAATTATTTCAAGGATCAGAGCAGATCAAAAAGTCAATTATACACGGGCGGCTATAATTAAAGCTTGTCTGGTTAGAAATCAACGTTATTATAAACGAGGAAATGAGGTGAAGATTTCTATGGCTTTAGAGGAGCAAAACACGAATGTTGCTTACAGATTGGGAAGATTGTTCGCTCTTTTAGAAAAGGTACAGGAGGATGCTAATCCAGATTTAAATTCTACAATAAAAGACAGATATTTTGGTGCGGCTTCTGCTACTCCAGGTTCTATCTTTCCAATTCTACTCAGATTGGCCCAACATCATATAGCAAAAGCTAAGTATGGAAGATTAATGGACGAACGCATTGAAGAGGTAATAAATAGCATAACAAATTTCCCGGCCTATTTAAACTTAGAAGAACAGGGATTATTTGTTCTTGGTTACTATCACCAGCGCAAAGCGCTGTTTACAAAAAATGAAAAGAAAGAGGGATAAAGTATGGCTGATTTTGTACAAAACAGATATGAGTTTGTTCTTTTGTTTGATGTGGAAAACGGTAATCCTAATGGTGATCCTGATGCTGGCAATATGCCTCGAATTGATGCTGAAACAGGACTTGGTTTGGTGACGGATGTATGTTTAAAGCGTAAAATCAGAAATTATGTAGATATTGTTAAGAATGGGATTGAAGGTTATGACATTTATGTAAGAGAGGGAGCGGTATTGAATGCTCAACATAGAAAAGCTTATGAATTTTATGGAATAGAACCTGAATCCAAAAAACTTCCCAAGGAAGTAGAGGAAGCTAGAAAAATCACGAAATTTATGTGCCATCATTTTTTCGATATTCGAGCTTTTGGGGCTGTTATGACAACTGAAGTAAACTGTGGACAGGTTCGTGGACCTGTTCAGCTTAATTTCGCCAGAAGTATAGATCCAATTGTCCAACAAGAAGTAACCATTACTAGAATGGCCGTAACTTCAGAAAAAGATGCAGAGAAAAAAGAACGGGAAATGGGTCGTAAACATATTGTTCCTTATGCACTTTACAGGGTAGAAGGTTATATATCTGCTCACCTTGCTGAGAAGACCGGTTTTACTGAAGATGATTTGGAGATTTTATGGGATGCACTTATTAATATGTTCGACCACGACCGTTCTGCGGCAAGAGGGAAGATGGCTTCTCGCAAACTGATTATTTTTAAACATGAAACAGCTTTGGGAAATGCTCCTGCTCACAAACTGTTTGATCTTGTGAAGATATCTAGGAAAGATCCAGGTCGCCCGGCCCGCTCATTTGAAGATTACGAGGTTATAATTGACTACTCGGCGTTGCCTGCCGGAGTTAACCTGATAGAAAAATAAATGAAAACTAAGTTTTATGACGATGAGGACCTGCTGCCTTTATCCGGTATTCAGCATTTTGCCTATTGCGAAAGGCAGTGGGCCCTCATTCACATTGAAAAGCAATGGGCGGAAAACGTGAGGACCGTTGAGGGTAAACAATTGCATGAAAGAGTAGATGATCCATACTTTAATGAGACAAGAACCAATATTAAAATAGTGCGTTCAGTTCCCTTGGTATCTAGGTTCTTAGGTCTTTATGGAGTAGCTGATGTTATTGAATATCAACAAACCAGTTACCCGAGTTTTAGAATAGTTGAATATAAGAGGGGTAAGCCTAAACAAGATGATAGAGATGAGGTACAGTTATGTGCTCAAGCTATTTGTTTGGAGGAAATGATGGGATACAATTGGATTATGGTTACTTATTTTATGGTGAAACTAGACACAGACACAGAGTTGTTTTTAATGAAAAACTCAGAGAAAGAGTAATTTATTTGGCAGAGAGAATGCATATGATTTTTGAACAAGGAATAACACCCATTGCAATAAAAAACATAAAATGCAAAAATTGTTCACTTGTAGAACTTTGTGTGCCGGAACTTGGTAGGAAGAGAAATACTGTTTTAAATTATTTAACAGAACTAATTAGGGAGATGGAAGACGAAATAACAGGAGATTAGTATCATGAGAAAAATGCTGAATGTTTTATATGTAACCACACCGGAAGCTTTTTTAGCCAAAGAAGGTGAAAATCTTATTGTTAAAGTCCAAGAAAAAGTAATATTTCGTGCACCTATTCATTATTTAGAAGGAATAGTGACTTTTGGTTATATGGGGGCAAGTCCGGCACTATTAGGCATGTGTGCAGAAAAAGGAGTATCTGTAACATTTTTGAATGAACACGGAAAATTCTTAGCATCAGTTGCTGGACCTGTAAAAGGCAATGTGTTACTAAGAAGAAAACAATATAGAATGGCCGATTCCGTTAAAGACAGTAGCAAGATTGCCTCAAGGTTTATTATGGGCAAAATTGCTAACAGCAAAACAGTTTTAAGACGATTTATTAGTGACCATGGGAATAAACATGGAGTCGAAAATATTGAAAATATCTGCAGGGAAATGGCTAGGAGCATTATTAATTTAAATAAAGTTACTTCATTAGAGGAAATAAGGGGCATTGAAGGTAACATAGCAAAACACTATTTCTCATCTTTTAATCAAATGATTTTGCATCAAAAAGAACATTTTTTTATGAATGAACGCAATCGCAGGCCTCCCTTGGATAACCTAAATTCTCTATTATCTTTTCTATATACATTATTAGTGAATGAAACCAGGTCTGCTTTAGAGACTGTTGGGCTAGATCCTTATGTTGGTTTTTTGCATCGTGATAGGCCAGGAAGACCAGGACTTGCATTAGACCTTATGGAAGAATTAAGAGCATATTTAGCAGATAGATTAGCATTAAGTTTAATTAACCGAAAACAGATTACAGAAATGGACTTTACCAGGAAGGAATCGGGTGCAGTGATTATTAAGGAAAAGGGCAGAAAAACAATATTAGAAGCATGGCAAAAAAGGAAGAGGGAGGAAATAACTCATCCATTTTTGAATGAAAAAATACCAATTGGTTTGTTGCCATATGCTCAAGCATTGCTATTATCCAGGTATTTGAGAGGTGACTTAGATGATTATCCACCTTTCATCTGGAAATAAAAGGGGCTGATTTTATGATGGTGCTAATAACATATGACGTTAATACAACAACGGAGGCAGGAAGAAAAAGGCTCAGGCGTGTTGCAAAACAATGTACAGATTATGGACAAAGAGTACAAAACTCTGTATTTGAGTGTTTAGTTGACCCAGCACAGTTTGCTCAACTTAGACATAAACTTGAAAAAATAATAGATGTTGAACAGGATAGTTTAAGATACTATTTTTTGGGCAAGAACTGGAGGAATAGAGTCGAGCATGTTGGTGTGAAACATGGTTTTGATCCTGAAGATAGTCTAATTTTATAGCGGTAAAAGTGCGGACCACATGTGAACGTGTTTTTCCTGAGGTTTCGCACCTTAAAGGAAATGTTAGATTTATGAAAAGTACTTTGTATTTTAAGGAATTAAATTATAGCAAATCAATAGGTTCGCGAAAAGTGTAAGTATAATACTTGTAATACCTTATTTTGTAATATGTACAGTCGCACCCCGCAGGGGTGCGTGGATTGAAACACCCGGCAGCTGTTCTAACTAATATCCTGGAGGCGTCGCACCCCGCAGGGGTGCGTGGATTGAAACCCGTTTTCACTTTTATTATATTCGGTAATAACCGTCGCACCCCGCAGGGGTGCGTGGATTGAAACAC
>NZ_FUXM01000060.1 GCF_900167165.1 Carboxydocella sporoproducens DSM 16521
TTTCTATACACCTTTTTCTGGGGTAAATTTATTTTTGACCTTTCGCTAATCCCTTGGATTGTCAGGATTTTCTGACAACGCAATTAGCTCTATTATTTCTTGACCCACCCCTCCAGTTCTATCATATACTCAGGACTGAAATTGAATCTCTTTCCAGCAACCAGGATCTTCTCCAGGTAGCCGGGACGGGGCTTACCAGAAATTAGGCAAAATACATCCGGCCTTCAAATTCATAAGCTAGTTTCTTCGCTTCATCAACAATCCCAAGTAAAATCGCTTGCAAATCATTGCCCTGTTCAATACACTCGTTGGCCCTCATACCAAGCCGTCTATAGAAGTAATACTTGTTTCCATAATCGATATAATCACCAAATATTTCACGTATCTCGTAAAACAGCTTACTGATCTTTCGTGCATGCCTTGAAACTACCAGTACTCTGGTTTTACTATTAACGCCGGACAAATCCACAACCAGGTTGTCTTCTGATACCCACTGCTGCAGTTCATCTGTGAGCTCTGGTGCAATTATTACATCCGCACCTTGCCAAAATTGACACCTAACATTCTGTAACGACCATTGTCCCTTCTGAATTTGGTCTTCCAGTTTGTAATAATGTCAGCATTAATAGCGAAATTCCTGTTTTGAAAAAAATTGATAAGTATGTCATATTCTTTTTTCCGCCTGTAGCGTCGTTTATATTCATCTAATGCAGTCTCTAAAGTTATTGACATGCTAATCCTCCTCAGTTTTATGAAGGTCTCTTTCCCTTAGTGGGTCCAATCCCAGAGTTCTGCCTGATTTCCAATCTTCTTTTGGATAGCCACAATCATGCTCTCCCGGTGTGGACAGGCAAAGCCAATGGGATTACCTCTGGTAATACAGGATGCCAGTACAATAGCCTCGGCCCCCCGTTTAACCAGCATTTCCGCCCGGGTTACACTCTTTTTCCCCGGACAACCCCCACAGCTGACAAAACCAATCACTTCGACGGGTTCATTACAGGTACTAAAAACTCCTTTGTTTTCTCTGGCAACAGCAAAATCAGTAGTCCCGGGACACATATCTTCCGTTTGCTGGCAACGAATAATTCCCACCTTCATCTTACCGCTACCCCCTGTTTAATATGATTGTTCAGCCTTTCCGGTAAATGCAAGCTGTTGTACGGGCAACTGGCTGTACAGATGGCACACTGGGTACAGTTCATCTGCTCAATGCCACTATTCAATGGTACTTTTGAAGGTTCAACTCCCATAGGGCAAACCCGATCACACGCACCACAACTGGTACATTTGCCCTCCTTTGCGATTTTAAACCGGGCAATTTGCAAGCGATCAAGGGTTTTCAGCAAAGTACCGGTGGGACAAATAGCACACCAGGATTTAGGACTATACCAGCCGACTACCAAAGCACCAATGGTAGGAACTAGGCAGAGTAGAAAGCCGGCAGCCAGCAAGCCCCTGGTAAAGCCAACATAAGTTACCCTGGAAATCAGAATAATGAAAACCAGGACACTGACCCAGTAGTAATTCATCCATTTGGGTACAGGTTTGTTTAAACTTACCTTGCTCAAAATTCTTTCCAGAAAAGCCGCCCGTGGACAGGCCCAGCCGCAAAAGGCCCGGGACCAGAAAAAAACACTAATGATCATCAATGGTAAGACAAAAAAAGGAATATAGGCTGCCCTGGGTGTTACGAAAAACAATACTCCATTCAAGGCGATGAAACCAAGGGCCAGAAACCACTGTATTTTGGCTCGCTTCGCCAGTATCTGTTTGATTTTTTCTTTCATGTTCTCATCTCCCCATCTTTTGCTTACTTTCATTTTAAAGTAAAATCATCTATAATAAAAATATATCTTTTCAATGTTATCAATTGATAATATCAATGACTATTTGTCATGTGTCAGGAGTGAGAGCATGAATTTAAATTATCTTAAAGTTTTTCATACCGTAGCCAAACACCAGGGGTTTACTAAAGCAGCGGAAGAATTGTTGATCAGTCAACCTACCATCTCTGTGCAAATAAAAAATCTGGAACAGGAGCTGGGCCTGGAATTATTCCAAAAACTCGGCCGTAAGGTCTATTTGACAGAGGCTGGTCGAACTCTATTTCATTACACCAGTAAAATTTTCAACCAGCTGGAAGAGGCTGAAAATGCCCTCAAGGACTTGAAAGGCCTGGGCAAAGGCCGCTTGCTAGTAGGAGCCAGTACCACCCCCGGCATTTATGTGCTGCCCCGGATTCTCGGCCAGTACCGCAAGCTCTATCCAGGTATAGAAGTAGTGCTGGAAATTAGCAACTCCCAGGAAATCGAGCAAAAACTGCTGCAACATGAGCTGGAAATCGCCTTCTGTGGCGGCGAAGTCATTGCTCATCCCCAAATCAAAGCTAAAACCATCACCTATGACGAACTGGTAATAGTTACAGCTATAGACCATCCCCTGGCCAGGGAAACTACAGTTGCCCTGGAACAAGTACTGGCCGAACCCTTTATTTTGCGGGAGCCGGGTTCCAGTACGCGGATTGCCCTGGAGCAACGTTTGCAACTGCTGGGCAAAAAAAT
Organism: Carboxydocella sporoproducens DSM 16521; assembly: GCF_900167165.1. Lineage (NCBI taxonomy): Bacteria > Bacillati > Bacillota > Clostridia > Eubacteriales > Clostridiales Family XVI. Incertae Sedis > Carboxydocella > Carboxydocella thermautotrophica. The sequence goes on from NZ_FUXM01000060.1 coordinate 2,565, forward strand.
CAAAGTCGCCATGCAATTCGGCAGCCTGGAGGCGATTAAACAGGCTGTAGCTGCCAACCTGGGTATTTCCCTCTTATCCCGGTTTGTAATTGATCAAGAAGTCTGTGCCGGCAGTTTGCAGGTGATCAAAATACCCGAACTCACCATTCGCCGGGAAATCAAGCTACTGCGGCACAAGGACAGTAAAATCTCCGCTCCGGTCCAGGCTTTTTTGCGCCTGGTTAATGAAAACCTGGTTCCTAAATGCAGCACATAAAAAAAGACGATCTTCCCTTCGCGGAATGTTACCGACGAGAAGAAAGATCGCCTAAGAAAACTAATTTGTCCCAGTTCCTCTACTTCTCTTGCATCATTTTAAAAATCAACTGCTGAGCATAAGGGCTGCTATCAAACACAACAAAGATGGGGCTGCCCTTTTTCGTTACTATTTTGCCGTAATATTCAACCATCCCTTTGTTGACCGGCTGCTGCTGCCTCATGAGGTAGGCCCGCTCATCCTCCAGGTTGCACCAGTTCAAGAGTACCTTTATCTTCTGCTTATCCTTCACTGCCACGGTCTCAGCAGAACCAGCTTTTTTCACAATTATTTCGGACACATCCTCCGGGTTCAGGAACAGTTCTTCCATATAACCGTGTTTCTCCAGAAAAGCTGTAAAGTTTTTGAAGTCCTCATAATAATTCAAATTATAGTAAACGTACTTACTCTCCCAGCTTGTCTTTGCGATAAATTCAAGCATCGCCAGGGTTGGCCGCTTGTTTTCCACGGCTGCTTCATAAGAGACATTTAACACATCCTTTTTCAGGGCCGCCAGAGCTTCGTCTATTTCCGCCCGTTTATAGATGCGGACACTTTTACCCAGATGATAGTTGCTTATATTTAGCTCGTCTATCTTTTTCACATCGGTTTTGAACAGGCGCCCGTAGATACTTCTCTTTGTTTCCTCAGAATTGAATATGGGGTAGAGAAACTCACGGTAGCGGTCCATGTCAATCATGTATGTCCGCTTAACCTTGCGGCCGCTGTCCAGAACATAAGTTATATCAGCTGTCATAACCCTTCTAGGCTCTTCTGGTCTGAAAGCACCGTCGGGTATCGGCCTGTTTAAAGATTTCTCCAGGTTCCGGTTCTCCTTTTCCAGCTTGATTATCTGCCGGTGGAGTTCACGCACCCGCCTGATGTTGTCCTGCCCTTTCAGACTTTCGACAGCCGGTACGCTATCCCTGTTCAGGCCGTTAAAGAACACTTCTTTTACCTCATCCTGTTCCGGGACATATTTTTGATAGCCATACAAGTCCAGTTTGACTGAAGCGAGAAGCACGATGAAGACAGCGCCGAAAACCACCATCCCCTTCCATCTCCTATAAAAGTGAAAGGACTTATAGGCGATCATGTCGGCGATGATATAACCCAGCACCCCGCCGATAAAATATCCCAGGTATAATGCTCCGGTGCTGCTTTCATTGAGTGCGCTAAAGTACAGGCCACCGGTCAGAGTCGCGCAGGTCGCCACTCCGTATATGAATACCCGGCGTATCCACCCGGCAGCCAGGGTTTCCCCGGCAGCCTCCACATGCCTTTTCCTGTAAAGGAAAAGGCTAATCAGACAGAACAACACGGCAGCTACCACATACCATATATATCCTGCCTGTGATTTAAACAGGAGCTGGTAATTCTGATAATCCAGGTATCTGACCAGAGGGGACAGCCACAGCACGGTGCTTTCATCAATGTCTCTCGGAAAACCGTATAACAACTTCCACAGGTTGAATTTTATCAGTAAATACAGTCCTAAAGGCAGGATCAGGCCAATAAAGGTTAATGCTCCCTGGAGCAGCACATTGCCGGTGAGCATGCCAACAAACACGGTAAATATATAGAACAATCCGGTCATTAATAAATTCAGGAACAACCAGAAAGCAAAAAGCTTACCGACGGAAACGGCATTGGCAAGATTGGCATCAACCGTCTCCATTAACGGGTCATATGCATAATGATTGGGCCACTGGACTTCCGTCACTCCAAAAACAGCCATAACTCCGTATAGCAACAGCCCGTTAATCAAGATCGGCAGCCAGATCAGGGTCAACCCCGCCAGGAGGTTTTGCCAGTAAAGGGACCACCGTTTAATGGGCAGGCTATGGAAAAAGGTGCTGGCCCGTTCATTTTGCAGGTAATAGAACAGTATCAACCCGAAAATCACCGCCACGGCTATGCTGGTAAGGTGCGCAACAGGGTGGAACAAGATTTGGGACTGGAAACTTTTACCGGCAACCTCGGCCCAGAGATTTCCCTGAATGGATTTTTCTCTGTTGAGCTCCATCCATAAAACCAGAGGCAGTTCTAGAAACAATGCCACGGCATAGAGGATGCCCAGCCATTTGAACCTCTTCACCGCGCTTTTAAACACAACCCATTTACTAGAGGATATTCCGGATGTCATAGCCAACCCCTCCCATCTCGTATACGAAGATTTCTTCAAAAGTTAACGGCAACACATCCAGCAGCAGGGGATTAAAAGCTTGCACCTGGGTTTTAATGGCCTGCTCATCTCCCCGCATAATCAACAGGTGAACACTACCTCTCTTTTCGTGGTACAAAATGTTTTCTGCCTTTAGCAATTCTTCCGGTGTCCCTTCCGAAAAAGCGATCTGAACCTTACTAATCCCTCGTTTTAAGGTGTCTAGCTCACTCTCTATGATTATTCTGCCGTCGTGAAGAATCCCCATATAGTCGCAGATATCCTCCAGTTCCCGCAGGTTATGGGAGGAAATGAGTATGCTCATTTCACGCTCAGCTACATCGGCCAGCAGCAATTTTTTGACCCTGCTGCGGATCATGGGGTCCAGCCCATCTAGAGGCTCATCCAGGATAAGCACCCGGGGCTTGACGGAGAGAGCCAGCCAGAAAGCGACCTGCCGCTTCATCCCTTTGGACAGCCTGGTTACCCGGCGTTTAACATCAATGCCAAAAACCTCCGTCAGTTCAGTAAACCTGTCTTCATCCCAGGTCGGATAAACCTGTCGGAAAAAATCCGCTGTCTCCCTGATCGAATACTGGCTAAAATAAAAGAGATCATCGGGGATAAAGATTATGTTCTCCTTTACCCGGTAGTTTTCGAAGACCTGCTGTCCCTCCACCAGGATGCTTCCTTGGTCCGGCCGGTAAATACCAGCAATTAGCTTGAGCAAGGTAGTCTTTCCGGCTCCATTGGCTCCCACCAGCCCGTAGATCGACCCTTTGTGCACATTCAGGTCCAGGCCTTTGAGCACCTCAAGTTTGCCAAACTTCTTGACCAGCTGTCTTACTTCAATCATGTACCCTTTCCCCCTTTTCTGGTTTTTTCAACAGTCTCCCGGATTTCCTCGGCGGGAACCCCCAGGTACAACAATTCGGCAATTACCTTTTTCAGTTGTTCCATAAGTTCTTCTCGACGCCGGCTGTTGTCAATTTTCTCTTTGGGCGTAACAAAACTCCCTTTCCCCGGGATGGAATAGATATAACCCTGGCGTTCCAGTTCCCGGTAAGCTTTTTGAATGGTGTTGGGATTGACAGTAAGCTCAAGGGCCAGTTCCCTGACTGAAGGGAGCTGCTCATCGCTCTTCAGGACGTTATGGACGATGAGCTCTTTGATTTTTTCCGTAAGCTGTTCATAAACCGGCATCCTGCTCCTGAAATCCAGTTGAAGCATCCTTATTCCCTTCCTTTCTCAGGCCCACTATCCGTATTAATACACATAATACAGCTAACTATATATTAGCACTATTTTTCCAGTTTGTAAATCGGGATTTTTTCTGGTTGCCTTTTTATCTCCCTAACTAATTTGGACACTGCGACTAATAGTTTAAAAAATGTTAGGAGGCGATATTAGTCATTAAGGATGCGCTGGAAACAGGAAATAATGCCATAATAGCAAGAAGGCATGAGCTGAATCCTAATATGGTCAGCCGCTGGCCAAGAGAATACAAACAAGGCAAACATCAATCTGTGTCAGTGGGTCATTCAACTATTAATGAAATTTATCCTGATTACAAGCAGCTTGCTAAGGAAAATGAGCAGCTAAAGAAACTTCTTGGTGAAAAAGACGGGAAATAGCTATTCTTCGTGATAAGGAAAATCAAACAGATGCTGCCAGAACTCTGAACAGGTATGAAAACTTGAGATTAGGAGTATGTGTCAAAATTAGGGAGCCAGCTCGCAAAACAATCGAGTAGAAGGGGGTGATTAACCCCCGTCCTCTCACACCACCGTACGTACCGTTCGGTATACGGCGGTTCACCAAGCTTGACGAATGCGATGATAACGTTCAGTTAAACTCTTCAAGCCCTGACTTTGCCAGTAGGCATTGTTCAGGGCGTTATTTAATTGTCGAGACATACGCCAGTAGCCTTTACGGGCATTAGCCATTATGTGGACTACTCGCTCCGGTAGGCCCAGGGCCCGCAGTTCACGGTATCGGGTTCGGACACGTTTCCATTGTTTCCAGACGCACATCCGTAGCCTTCGCCTTAGCCACCC
>NZ_FUXM01000061.1 GCF_900167165.1 Carboxydocella sporoproducens DSM 16521
TTACTCTATCCAGCTGAGCTACGGGCGCATGTTGTATGGAGCGGAAGACGGGATTCGAACCCGCGACCCTCGCCTTGGCAAGGCGATGCTCTACCACTGAGCCACTTCCGCATTTTTCGGCTTTTTATAAGCTTCGTCGGGCTGCGTTGCCGCCTGCCTCGTGGTCCTCGACGTACCTCCAGTACGCCTCCGGTGCCTCGCTTCAGCTTCCTTGTATTGCCTGTTTCTAATCAAGCTCAATGAGCAAGCTGACGATTTCGAACCTCGCACCTCGAACTTCGAATAGTGGTGAGCCATGCTGGACTCGAACCAGCGACACCCTGATTAAAAGTCAGGTGCTCTACCTACTGAGCTAATGGCTCACATTGGAAATGGCTGGGGTGGCTGGATTCGAACCAACGCATGGCGGAGTCAAAGTCCGCTGCCTTACCGCTTGGCTACACCCCAGCGGAGATGGCGGAGCAGACGGGATTCGAACCCGCGACCTCCTGCGTGACAGGCAGGCATCCTAGACCAGGCTAGACCACTGCTCCGCGTATGGTGGGCGATGACAGGATCGAACTGCCGACCCCCTGCTTGTAAGGCAGGTGCTCTCCCAGCTGAGCTAATCGCCCATGATGGTGACCCCTACGGGATTCGAACCCGTGTTACCGCCGTGAAAGGGCGGTGTCTTAGACCACTTGACCAAGGGGCCGTTACCGAACTCGTCAGCGACATTTGATAGTTTATCGCATTCCGGCCCACTCTGCAATGGCAAGTAGATTCGATTTTAATAGTTTATTCCCGACATTCTTATATTTTCTCCGAAATACAATGGAATATTCCTCGGCACAAAAAATTTTGCAGAAACTTTTATTGACAAATCCGATGGGAAAACTTAAAATTAAGAAGACGACCTTATCAAGAGTGGTGGAGGGACTGGCCCGATGAAACCCGGCAACCGGCTGGTAAACCAGCGTCCTGGTGCCAATTCCTGTAGATAAGGCGGTTTTGTGCAAACAAGACCTGCCTTGGGCAGGTTTTTTTCTTATCCAAAAGGATAAAGTAAATGGAGGAGGTAGAAGGAAATGCAGCTGGAAACTATTCTGGCTCAGCTAGGGGTTCGCAAGGATCAGGGGACAGGCAGTATTACCATGCCTATCTATCAAACGGCCACTTTTGCTCATCCTGCCCCAGGGCAATCTACCGGTTTTGACTATTCCCGTTCCGGCAACCCTACCCGGCAGGTGCTGGAAGAAGCTATTGCCGCTTTAGAGGGCGGGTGTAGAGGTTTTGCCTTTAGTTCCGGCATGGCGGCTTTGACAGCAGTCTTTCAAATATTTAAGCCAGGAGATAGAATCCTGGTTTGTGATGATTTATATGGCGGTACCTATCGTCTGTTTGAACAGATCCTGCGTCCTCTCGGACTGGCTTTTACCTATCTGGATTTCAGTAATACCAGCGAGGAGGACTGGGAAAACTATGCAGGTCAGGATGTAAAGGCGGTATTTATTGAAACCCCTACTAATCCGTTGATGAAAATCTATCCATTATCCCGCCTGGCCCAATTCTGCCAGCGGCATCAATTATTATTGCTAGTAGATAATACTTTTATGACTCCCCTGCGCCAGCGTCCCCTATTGCTGGGAGCGGATATCGTTATTCATAGTGCCAGCAAATATCTGGGTGGGCACAATGATTTGATTGCAGGCCTGGTCGCAGTCAAGGACCCTGAGCTGGCGGAACGGGTGTATTTTTATCAGAATGCCTGCGGAGCTATACTGGGACCACAGGATAGCTGGTTGTTGCTGCGCGGCCTGAAGACTCTGGCGGTACGGCTGGAACGGCAGGAGCAAAATGCAGCCGGAATAGCTTCTTATTTAAATAAACACCCGAGGGTAAGAAAAGTCTGGTATCCTGGCCTGTCAGAGTATCCGGGAAGAGAGTGGCATTTTGCTCAGGCCAGCGGGCCAGGAGCTATGGTGTCTTTTGAAGTGGAATCAAAGGAGCTGGCATTAGAGGTCTTAAGCAAAATCAGACTTATTTCGTTTGCGGAAAGCTTAGGCGGAGTAGAATCGCTGTTGACTTATCCTGAAACCCAGACCCATGCGGATATCCCGGAAACGGAGAGAAGGAATAGGGGTATTACTGATTGTTTGTTGCGCTTGTCAGTTGGCCTGGAGCATCTGGAAGATTTGCTGGCAGATCTGGAACAAGCTCTAGGCGGGGAGGTATAGAAAATGGAACGCGATTTAAAGGAAAAAAGTCTTTACGTTCATGCGGGTCCGCGGGGTGATAAATATACAGGTGCCGTAAATGTCCCTGTTTATCTCACCAGTACCTTTGACCAGGAGGAATTGCCTGCTCGCAAACCCTATGAATACAGCCGGGGCCAGAACCCTACCCGGGAAGCTCTGGAACAGGCTATTGCCAGACTGGAAGGGGGTAAATACGGTTTTGCTTTCAGCTCCGGGATGGCGGCTATCTCTACAGCTCTCTGTTTATTCGCGACCGGGGAGCATGTACTGGTGACGGAAGATTGTTATGGTGGTACTTACAGGATTTTGACCAAATTCTTTGCCCGCTATGGGGTGGAATTTGATTTTGTGGATACTACCGATCTGGAACAGGTAAAAAAGGCGATAAAACCCAATACCAGAGGGATTTTTGTGGAATCGCCCAGCAATCCCCTGATGCGGATTACCGACCTGGCGGCTTTGAGCCAGCTGGCCCGGGAAAAGGGGCTGATTACCCTGATTGATAATACCTTTGCTACCCCTTATTTGCAAAAACCCCTGGCGTTAGGCATTGATGTGGTGATCCACAGTGCGACCAAATACATCGGGGGACATAGTGACCTGCTGGCGGGTCTGATTGTGGTCAATGATGAACAGCTGGCCCGGCAAATCAAGCTGGTTCAGATGGCCTTTGGGGCAGTTCTCAGTCCTTTTGACTCCTACCTGACCTTGCGGGGGCTAAAAACCCTGGCTATTCGCATGGAACAGCAGCAAAGCAACGCCCGGGAACTGGCCCTCTGGCTGCGGGATAGAAAAAAGGTGAAAAGGGTGTATTATCCCGGCTTCAGCGACCATCCCGGTGCGGAAATTCACCAGCGCCAGGCCCGGGGACCAGGAGCAGTGATCACCATTGACCTGGGCAGTGAAGAAGAAGCCATTGCCTTTATTAATTCTACCAGCATTCCGGTCATCGGGCCTAGTTTGGGCGGAGTAGAAACCATTATCACCCATCCTTTTTCCATGTCCCATGCCGGTATTCCGGCGGAAATCAAGAACCGGCTGGGAATTACGCCGGGACTGGTGCGAATTTCGGTAGGGATAGAAGAAGTTGAGGATTTGAAACAGAATTTTTCAGCTCTGGACCGATAATTGCAATTATTTTTAGTCACGTGTCTGCCAGAAAAAACTCCCCTGAACTTTCTGTTCAGGGGAGCCTTGTTAGCTCTCAAATAACACATTGGCATTATAACCGGAACCGCCCGTTTGCCGCATCAGGTCTTTGAAAGTCTTGGGCTGAACGGTACGGATGGGAATTTGTTTGCCGCAGACCGAGCAAATAATGCGCCGTTTCCCCGAAATCGGCTCTCTCTTGGTGATGAGTGTGTCCATTGAGACATGAAGAAATCCACATTTGCATTCCAGTTCCATATATTACACCCCCAAATGAAAAAGCCTTTCCAGGAAGCCTCCAATGGAAAGGCGGAGCAGTCTGTGGCTCTCTATCTCTTTCCAGCTTCGGCAACCTGGCAATCATAGCCTCCGGAGCGAGGCCTTAGACCCATGGCTTTGCGCCCCCACCTTTCGATGGGTTTGCCTTTATCGACTGTGTGTAGTATTTCACTTATTAATTTAGCACTAATTGTAACAAGTGTCAACTCTTAATTGGTGAAAAATGACGAAAAAACTCAAATGGCTTGCCAAGGCAGGGTTTAACTGTTAAAATTATTTAGGGAAAATCAATAATGTGAGGAGGATATTCTAATGGCTAAGCATATTAAAACTCTGGCTGTAAAAAATCTGCAAAATACCGTTAAAACCGGGGGTTGTGGCGAATGCCAGACCAGCTGTCAATCAGCTTGCAAAACTTCCTGCACAGTTGGTAACCAGGTTTGTGTAAGATAAAGAAAGGGCCTGACCTCACCTGCGGGGTCGGGTTTTTTACTGTCTAATGCTGTTTAATGAGGTGGTAGACATTGTTGCATAAATTTACCCTCTTTGGCAGTAGGATTGTCTATGATGTGGCTTCCGGCTCCGTCCATGTAGTGGACGAGCTGACCTGGCGGATTCTGGACTACTGGCCGGCTGCAAGTCGGGAGGAGATTGGAGCCAAATTAGGGCAGGAATATAGCCGGGAAGAAATCGAGGAAGCGGTCCGGGAGCTGGAGGAATTAAAAAAGGAGGGTCTATTGCTGGCAGAGGACCAGGCTCCGGCTGCTTTGCATTTGCGCCAGCAATCGGTAGTAAAGGCCCTTTGTCTCCATGTGGCCCATGACTGCAATTTGCGCTGCCGTTATTGTTTTGCCGGCACCGGGCCTTTTGGCGGGGACCGTACTCTGATGAAGGAGGAAACAGGGCGTCAGGCCATTGACTTCTTGCTTAAAGCCAGCGGAAAGCGGCAGCAGGTGGAAATTGACTTCTTTGGCGGGGAGCCGCTGCTGAATTTTCCGGTAGTCAAAAACCTGGTGGCATACGGCAAAGAGGCGGCCGCGGCAGCCGGGAAGAAAATCAAATTTACTTTGACTACCAATGCCCTGCTGCTAACTGAAGAAATTGAACGGTGGTTGAATGAAGAGGAAATGGCAGTGGTTCTAAGCCTGGATGGGCGTCCGGAGGTCCATGATCGCATGCGCCCCCGGCTGGATGGCAGTGGTTCTTACCAGCGTACTGTTGACCATATCCTGCGTTTTGTTAACAGCCGTAACCAGGAAAATTATTATGTGCGGGGAACTTTTACCGGCTTACAACCGGATTTTGCGGCAGATGTCATTTACATGGCTGACCTGGGGATTAAACACCTGTCGGTAGAACCGGTAGTAGGGGCGCCGGAAGAGGATTATGCCCTGAAGGAAGAGCATCTACCACAATTGCTGGCAGAATATGAACGGCTGACAGAGGAGTTTTTGCGGCGCCAGGAAACAGGGCAGCCCTTTACCTTTTTCCATTTCAACCTGGATCTAACGGGTGGCCCTTGTCTGGCCAAGCGGCTATCCGGTTGTGGTGCGGGCCATGAATATCTGGCCTGCGACCCGGAGGGCAACCTCTACCCCTGTCATCAATTTGTCGGCAATAAAGATTTCTGGCTGGGAACAGTAGATACAGGAGTAGAAAAACCGGAGCTGGTCCAGCGTTTTCAGGAGGCCCATGTATTCAACAAGCAGAAATGTCAGAATTGCTGGGCCCGCTATTTATGCAGCGGTGGTTGCCATGCCAGCAACTACCACAGCCATGGCCATTTGCTGGAACCATATGAAATGGGATGTGCCCTGGAAAAGAAGAGACTGGAGTGTGCTATTTATATTCAGCTAAAAACTGCAGGGCTTGTTTAAATTAAAGAAAATTTTAAAGAAAAGGTGTCAATAACTTGTGAAAATGTCACCCCAAAATAGGGTTAATTATCGTCACAAAATGTCACACCCTGCTAAGAACCTAACCGGGCTTTGGCAAT
>NZ_FUXM01000062.1 GCF_900167165.1 Carboxydocella sporoproducens DSM 16521
CGGCTGGAGGAGAGGCTTCCTGTGCATAACGGGCTTGCCCAGAGTGAGCAGGAGGCGTATAACTCCGTCTGGCCTGACCTGAAGTTATTGGCCCTGTCCGTACGGTGACCCCGTTTAGCCGGTGTCGGAGAAACCGGTAGGCGTCCTAACAGGACGCGGGAGGCGGAGTTATACTCCCACCGGGAGGTCAGCATAAACCGGTGCAGTACTCCCGTCCGGGTGGAACTCCCGGGCCGAGGTCCCCTGTCGCCCTGCCCCGCGGGGGCAAATCAAGTATTCGGAAAGGAGGCGAAAGCCTGGTCTGGGGGCCGACTTGGCTGGAGATAAAAACAGTCAAGTTTTTTGAACCAGGAGAAGCATTGGACAAGGTGGAAACCTACCCCCTGAGTCAGTATCCTGCCCTGGTACCGGTATTAAAAGAGGTGCGGCAGGGGGCCCAGGGGCTGAAAGTGCCGGAGCTTGGTACTCCTTTTGATGGTTGTGCCATTCGCCGCTGCCCGCAGACTATTGATAAAGGCATTTATCTGGTGGTTCTGGAGGAAGACGGACAGATGTTTTTTGTAGAAGATGATTTGCAGGCATTACCTCCCCTGGCATAAGGCCAGGGTTTTTTGCACATCCTTGATAAAAGTAATGGCACAAGCCATTAAATAAAGCAAAGGAGTGGTGAGCATGAGCGAGAAAAAAACTGTTGCCAACCTTTTAGCTGCTTTTGCCGGGGAAAGCCAGGCGCGCAACAAGTACACCTTTTTTGCCAGCATTGCCCGCAAGGAAGGCTGGCTGGAGATTGCCGAAATTTTTGAGGAGACTGCCAAGAACGAAAAAGAGCATGCCGAGGTTATTATTAAACTGCTGAAAAAACTGGGTGACAGCAAAATGAATCTGAAAGCGGCCATCGAAGGGGAAACCTATGAATGGCAGGATATGTATCCGGAATTTGAACGGGTGGCCCGGGAAGAAGGAGAAGAGGAAGCGGCCCGTTTCTTTGCGGAAGTGCAGAAAGTGGAAAAATTTCATGCCGAACGCTTCCAGCAGTTATTGAAACAGCTGGAAGAAGGCACTCTGCTGAAAAAACCGGAAACCATCCACTGGCAGTGCCGGGAATGCGGTTATATCTGGGAAGGCAACGAACCGCCAGCAGTTTGCCCGCTCTGTGGCCATGAGCGCAGCTATTACAAACCTATGCCCAGGGAATGCTAAGTTTTCGAGAGGAGGCAAGAGAGATGATGTGGAAATGCGGTGTTTGCGGATATATCTATGATGGAGAACAGGCTCCCGATAATTGCCCCAAGTGCGGTGCCCCGAAAGAGAAATTCAGTCAGGTTCCCCAGGAGACGGTGGATCTGATTTTAAAGGCCCGGCGGACCAATGACATACATATGGAACTGGCAGGTCTTCTGGACCATGTTCTGGCTCTGGCCGAGGAAGGGATTGAACTTAACCTTGATCCCCCCTGTGTGGGCATTTTCACCAGAGCCAAAACCTGTGCCTGGGAACTGAGACAGGCTATTAAAGCGGAAATAGTGGGGCATATCAGTAAAGGCAAATGGGGTTAAAAGATTGGCCGCAGCGAGCGGCCATTTTTTTTCGGGAACTATTAGGCTCAAAGACTGGAAGAATTATTGCCTGGCTTTCGTTTGTAAGGAATAGCGATTAAACTGGAACAGCAACAGCAAGGCAAGCAGGGCAGGTGCCAGTAGCCAGGTTAGAGCCGGGATAAGACCAGAGCTTTCGGCCTGGTGCCCGGTCAAAAAAAGGCCGAGACTGCCCAGGCCAAAGCCCAGGCCCTGCATCATGCCGGAAGCCATACCGGCAAAGTCTGGTAACAGCTCCTGGGCCATAACGATAGTCAGAGGGAAAGAGGCGGAAAGGGCAGCACCCAGCAGGCCCAGATTCAGCCATAATAGCCAGCCGTTGCTGACTAAAGTAAGGCCCAGGAAAACCACGGCCGCACTCATGCTGAACCAGAACACCCGCCGGGCCCCCCAGCGGTCAGCCCAGCGGCCGGCCATCAAGGTGCCGATGGTACCGGCAAAGAGAAACCAGGTGAGAGCGAGACCGGCGATTTCGCCCCGATAGCCTTTTTCTACCATCAGCTGAACGGCAAAACTGTTAAAAGCCATCTGAATCCAGGAGCGCAAACTGACAATCAGGTTTAACAAAATTAAAGGCATTAAAGGCAGCTGCCGCCACTGCTGGCGCAGAAGCGAAGCCGCACTGGTGGTAGACTGCGGGTTAATGCGCACACTGGCAACAGAGGAAATTGCCAGCAACAGGGAGGTAATCACTCCCGGGATGGCTAGCCAGGCCGTACTGACCAGACCATAATGCAAGGCTATGGGTACAGCGATAACAGGGGTAAGGGCGTAGCCCAGACTGCCAGCTGTTATGTAGGCAGATAGGACAGAGCCTTTATTGTATGCTGCTACCTGGGTGGTTACTACCGAACCCAGAGGGTGGTAGAGGGCGTTGGCCATACCGGCCAGAGAAACGGCCAGCAGCATAAAGGGTAATCCAGGCACCCAGGCCACTGCTGTCATGGCCAGGGAAATAATAGCACCTGTTACGGCCAGGTGCCAGCCTTTGCCCCGGCTGTCTGCCCACAGGCCCAGCAAAGGTTGCAGGGTGGCGGAAAACATGGAAAGGACCAGCATCAGGGTACTCTGCTGGCCTAGAGTTAATCCTCTCTCCTTTCCCAGTAGATAAAGGAGAGGGGGTACAAAATTCATATAAAAATCGATCCAGAAGTGGTTAAAAGCTAGAACGGCCAACTGGAAAGTACGTCGCTGCATAGATATTCACCTGCCAGAAAAACTCGATAGTATCCATTATAGACCTGTATTAATAGAAAAACAACCTTATTTTTTCTTTTCTTTCGACAGGAATTGCTCGGAAAATGTCGAATTGTGAACATTAGAATTTTTAAACGGGGGGAGCGGAATGACTATTAAGCGGCAGATTTGGTATAGTGTCATTGCCTTCTGGTTAATGGGAGTGGTACAAGCGGTAGCGGCCTTTACCGGTCTGGCAACTCCTGCTTTTGTGCTTGTTTTCGGATTGCTGATGATTATCGGGGCCTTTCTGGCAGGCTGGCTTTTGCTGGGCCGTATCCTGCCTCGGCTGGAAAGAGTGCAGAAAGTAGCAGCACGGGTACGGGTGGGCGATATGACGGTACAGGCGGACATAGACGGAAAGGACGAGATTGCGGATTTAGCCAGAGACCTCAATGGGATTGGGGCCCACTTGCAGGGTATTATCCATTCCCTGAAGGAGAACAGTTATGAAATAGGAGATCGGTCCAAATTGCTGGCCCAGGCAGCGCAGACGGCAGCGGCAGCCACCAGCCAGCTGGCAACAGCGGTTAATGAGGTAGCAGCTGGTACCAATGAGCAATCAGCCAAGTTGCAGGAAGTAACTGATTTGGCCCGGCAGCTGGCGGAAGCCATCGACCAGATCGCCAGAGGAGCGGAGGAACAGGCCAGCCATGTCAGTGAAACAGCCCGTCTGACGGAGATGATGGCAGGTCGGCTGGCCCAGCTGGAAATGGCTTTGCAGCAGTTACAGCTGGCTGCCCAGACCACCCTGAATTCCGGCCAAAGCGGGCGACAGGCAGTGGAAGAAACTATTGCTGGTATGCAGCGCATCCAGACTGAGGTAGAAAAAGTAGGGGTGGTGGTGGCCAGATTAGGGGAACATTCCACCCAGATCGGCAATATTATTCAGGTAATTGATGAAATCGCGGAGCAGACCAACTTGCTGGCTCTAAATGCAGCGATAGAAGCAGCCAGAGCCGGTGAGCATGGTAAAGGCTTTGCGGTAGTCGCCGATGAGGTACGAAAACTGGCAGAACGGTCAGGCCGGGCGACAAAGGAAATCGCCCAGCTGATCAACAATATCCAGTCCGGTATCGAAGAAGCCGTTCATGCCATGGGACGCAGCCAGAAAGAGGTAACCAGCGGAGTAGAACTTGCGGCTGGAGCCGGGCAGGCTTTAGCGGATATTCTGGCCAACCTGGAACAGACCGGGATTGTGATGCAGGAAATGGTCCAATCTCTGGCGGCTATGGCAGAAGCCAATGAGTCAGTGGTGAAAGCCGTCAGCAATGTGGCAGCTATAACCGAGGAAAATACGGCCTCTACTGAAGAAATGGCTGCCAATTCCGCTCAGGTTCTCAACGCCCTGGCCGAAGTGGCCATGGCAGTAGAGGCCCAGGCAGCAGCCAGTGAAGAAATGGCTGCAACCGCCCAGGAAATGAATCGTACGACCGGGGAAGTAGCGAAAATGGCTACCGACTTACAGACTATTTCCGAGAAATTACGGGAATGTCTGGGAGAGTTTCAGCTTTATCCCATTGAACGCCCCTGCTGGGAAATCAAAAACTGTCCCACTGAGCGCAAGGAAATGTGTCCAGCCTACCAAAACGAAGAGCTGCGCTGCTGGTTGATTAGTGGCACCTGGTGTGGAGGTGTCAAACAGGGAGATAAGGATGCCAAGCGCCATAACTGCATGAACTGCACTGCTTTCAAGGAAATGATGCGTTTGAAATAGGGAGCTGCGGCTCCCTTCAATTTTTTTGAGAGGCCAGGGTTTTTTGTGGTAAAATATTAAAGATGGAGGTGGAGGTTGATGGAAAAAACCAACAAGATAGTAATTGTCGGAGCAGGCAATGTAGGAGCCACCACCGCGTATGCTTTGCTAATCAGTGGCATTGCCTCTGAACTGGTTTTGTATGATATAAACCGGCAGAAAGCAGAAGGGGAAATTATGGACTTGGCCCATGGGGCTTCCTTTGTTCCTCCTACCAGACTGAGGGCCGGGTACCTGGCTGATTGCCGGGAGGCGGATATTATCATTTTCACTGCCGGGGCAGCCCAGCAACCCGGGGAAACCCGGCTGGATCTGGTAGATAAAAACACCAGGATTGTGGAAAAGGCTTTGCTGCCCATTCTGGAGCAGGCACCGGAGGCGCTGGTTTTAATGGTAACCAACCCGGTAGATGTTCTCACATACCAGGCATGGAAGCTTTCTGGCCTCAGTCCTGAACGGGTGCTGGGTTCGGGTACGGTACTGGATAGTGCCCGTTTTCGGCACGTGCTGGGCCAGCATTGCGGAGTAGATGTCCGCAATGTCCATGGTTATATTCTGGGTGAACACGGGGATAGTGAGCTGGCTGCCTGGAGCTCAGTACATATTGGCGGTATCCGGCTGGATGATTACTGTCTGGCCTGTGGCCAGGGCTGTGGTCAGGAAAAGCGGGAAGAAATGTTCCGCCAGGTTCGGGATGCTGCTTATCAGATTATCCAGGCCAAAGGAGCAACCTATTATGCAGTTGGGCTGGCGGTCCGGCGTATCTGTGAGGCCATCCTGCGGGATGAACACTCTATTCTGACGGTATCCAGCCTCATGCAGGGGGAATATGGCTTGCGGGATGTTTGTCTCAGCGTTCCCTGTGTGATTGGCCGGCAGGGAAGAATCAAGGTGCTGGAGCTCAATCTGACTGCGGAGGAAAAGGAGAAACTACAGCATTCTGCGGCCGTTATTGCCAGTTATCTGCCCGCGACAGACCGGAAGTAAGGAGGTAAGCAGCAGCTTCAGAAAACTAGACTATAATTGATTGTATTTAACTGTTTTGCTACATTAAA
>NZ_FUXM01000063.1 GCF_900167165.1 Carboxydocella sporoproducens DSM 16521
AGTTCATCCTGAGGTTTTTGCGATTTTAGATCAGGTAAAAGGAATTTTGAGTCGGGAAGCGCAACAGAAAGCAGAAATAGTCAAAGCCGTCGATTGAAGGTCGACGGCTTTTTACGTGCGCTCGGCATAGGTACTGTCTATAGGGTGAAAGTCCCGAACGGTGTAGACAGCAGTAGCCGTAGCTTAAGACAAGGGTGTCCACCGTGAGGTGGAATCTGAAGGAAGTCGGCGGCAAACCTCCGGCCCGACGAACAGAAACCACATAAGAGGCTAGCGGCAGTTGGATGAGCTTGCGAAACAAAGCGAAGTCCTTGCTACCGAAGGCTGCCGAGAGTGAATATGGCGGGTAGATGGAGGGAAAGACAGCGCTCTTACCCGGGGAGGTCTGCTGGTAATGTCGGGGAACCCGATAACCCAGGTTGCAAGACATGTCAGAACCGGCAGAAGTTAGCAGAGGCCATAGTAGGCAGTACTGACGTCAGACTGGGATGAGAGTACCGATGCTAAGTATGGGGACGGAATGACCGTAGTGATGAAGCTCCTTGTGGGGCTTCCACTTGGATTTCTCCCTTAACATCGAAGTCGTAGGTTCCCACAAAGGGTCTACCCTTATCTTCTGTGTAGCATGGCTACTGCTCCCTAGCTGGATTATACGGTCTATGACGGTTGGGATTCCTAATAGCCTTGTTCCGCCGCCAGGTTTCGGGATTTCGACCCGGCGTACCGGTTGCGGTTTATAGGTTCTCGTGAGAAGTTCTTCACTTCTTTCAGCCCTTCACCCTTTAATGGGAGGGGAGCAAAGTGGGCGTGTTATTCAGTTTTGAACAGCGGTCAACCGCGAGGGGGGAACCAATGAACAAAACAATGCCTTACGAAATCTACAAACAAGTAGTACTGGAGGCATACCGCAGAGTAAAAGCGAATAGTGGCGCAGCTGGCATAGTAATAATTATGAGCCTTCTTTTTCTAAAGGAATATAGCCCCATTCATCGCAAATGAGCAGATCTAAATTCTCGAGTTGTTTAAGAAATTTCTTCAGTTCCCCGGATCTTTTGGTTTCCAGCAGCTGATTAACCAGAGCTGCAGTTCTGTAAAATTTAACTTTCTTAGCTCTACTACATGCCTCTACACCTATGGCTGTTGCCAAGTGTGTTTTGCCAGTCCCGACCGGCCCATATAATATCAAGTTTTCCTTCTTGTTTATGAAGGCGGTCGTCTTAATTGTTTCAATATCGATACTGTTAGGGATTTGTATATCATCAAAAGAGTAGTTCTCAAAAGTTTTGATCACATCAAAACAGGCATTTTTATAAATTCCGCCTGTCCAAAATCTACCTGGGCTTCTCCGAGCGGTTGTTCTAGTGGTTAATACCCTTCTTTCTGCCCGAAAAGTTCCAATTTCTTTTGAGCAACGTAGAACCTAACAATGCGGCTCGAGATTTCAAACTCTTCACCGAATTTTTCTTTAAGCCTAGCA
Organism: Carboxydocella sporoproducens DSM 16521; assembly: GCF_900167165.1. Taxonomy (NCBI): domain Bacteria; kingdom Bacillati; phylum Bacillota; class Clostridia; order Eubacteriales; family Clostridiales Family XVI. Incertae Sedis; genus Carboxydocella; species Carboxydocella thermautotrophica. The sequence goes on from NZ_FUXM01000063.1 coordinate 1,478, forward strand.
TATACCCGTTGGGCAGTATGTCTCTGTTTGGGCTTTGCCTTTAAATTTTCTTGTAACTATTCATCAATAAGATATTTATATGGTTCAAGCTTGCTTTCCCTTTGCCGTCTTTGTTTTACCTCATTAAAATCCTCTTTACCGACGTATTTCTCTTAACTGTAGCAAAATCATGCCCAGTATCTCTGGCGATACTTCTTAGAGATTTTCTTTTCCTAATTGCCTGAATCTGATATCATAGATTTGATCCATTGCTAGTATCCTTTCTTTACCCCCTTTAGCCTAGTCAACTAAAGGGTACAGTTTTTGAGGGCTGCCGGTAATGTTTTTTTCAGTTTTGTGCTTGATTTTTAAATTTCCATTTGCTTGATTTTTATTTTACCGAAAACAACTATGCGCTGTCAGAAACGCCAAGTATATTCTAGGAAATCGAGGATGGCTAAGACAAAGATTGCGGATGTATGTTTGGAAACAGTGGAAGTGTGTCCGAACCAGATGCTGTGAACTGCGGGCCTTGAACTTGCCTGAGAGGCTTGTCCATATGATGGCCAACGCCCGTAAAGGCTACTGGTGTATGTCTCAACTATTGAACAAGCCCTGAGCAATGCCTATTGACAAAGTCAGGGCTTAAAGAGTTTAACTGAACGTTATCCTCGCATTCGTCAAGCTTGGTGAACCGCTGTATACCGAACGGTACGTATGGTGGTGTGAGAGGAAGAGGGGTTAAGCATTCCCTTCTATTGGATTTACCCCTTGGGAGAATAAAAAGCGTAAAATCCCGGGGGGTTGGGGGCAGCACCTCCAATATAACCGTAGTTTGCTAGCTTGGAAGGTGATTGCGGATATCGAATTTTAATCCGCCGATATTACGGCTCCTACTGTGGGCAAACCTTCATTTATGGACATTTTGAGATAATCACCAACTTATTCAGCCTGGCATCCGTCAGCTTATTCATGCGATTTCAATCATACTGTTAGGCTTATGAATTGTATGTTTTAAAATGAAATAAAGAGAATTTTGTCGATGTTTACAGAATTAAAAAAATAAAGAGTAAAAAGCGTTAAATTTGTTCCTTGAAAAAATATTATAATAATTATATTCTGTAGTAGATGAGTGTGGGATAACTACAGGGCTACCTAATTATTCTTACTGGATCCCGTAAGGAAGAGTAGGAATTATTAGGGGCCTTTTTATGTTGAAAATTTAGTAAAGATAAGTTTAAAGAGTTAGAAGAGACAGATTTGCTAACGGTCACCTTTTTATTGATTGTGCCAATTTTCACTATAGCTATCTTGAGAAAGGTATTAGATTTTTGTCCGCCTTTGATGGAGAAAAAACACCCATACCCATATTAGAACCTTTAAAACTTCATATAGTAAAGGTGGCCATTATATTATAGCAAAGAAGAAGGTATTTGCTAGGTGCGGTCTTAAAGCATCTGGTAACGTTTACTAAACTTATTCTCTTATAGGTAGCTCGATGCTGGTTGAGTTTTTTTGGCTAGGACTTTACTAAATATATTAAACAATGTAAAATATTAAAAAATCACGAGAAACAAGGGATTTTATTGTTATTTGTAGTATATTTGTAGTATAGACAAATTAAATTTATATTTTTAGCCCATGGGTTTAGCAAAGCTACATGGCTACCTAATTATTCTTACTGAATCCCGAAAGGAGAAGTAAGAGTTATTAGGTAGCTTTTTGTTTTGATAAGGTAAAAAAAAACAAAAAAAGGGGGATTTACAAAATGGATAACAACACAAATGTTCTTGAATTTTCTCTGGCCAAGAAGGTGAAAAAAATCTTGAATAAGGGACCTGAAGAAACATTTATTTTTTTTGATCATGGGGTGATAATAATAAAGCTTAAAGGACTGCTAAATGGTACCCAAAAAGAGCTAATAAAAAAAAACTGATTTTAATTTTATTACAAAAAAATTTTTAGAAATTATTATTAATGATTGTGTTTTAAAAGAGTTTATAGAAGAAGTTGAAGAGTTATATAAAGTTAAAGTTGAAGAACTTACTAAGAAAATTGACATGGAAAATGATATATGTAAAATAGTTTTATTTTACGAAGAAGCTATTGATTAAGAAGTAGTATTAGTATCTGAATTCGTGATTTTATAAATACATTGTGAAAAGATATTTAATGAACATTTTACATTTATTGGGCCGTAAGTAAGATAAGGCAAAATTACTCGAGTTACAAAATAATTTAAATAGTGCAGAATATTATTTCTTTTAGAAACAGAAAGGATTTCAACGACGTTTGTAGAATAATCTTTATATAATAAATAGCAGTTTTAATATTTTGCCCATGGGTTTGTAAAAGCTACAGGCTACCTAATTATTCTTACTGGAATCCCGAAAGGAGAAGTAAGAATAATTTAGGTAGTTTTTGCTTTTGTAAGGTAAAAAAATCAAAAAAAGGGGGAAGTCATAAAAGATGTAAAATGTTGAAAAGAATTTATGAATAAGGGAGATGTCTTAGGAATTATAAAATTTGGGAGGGGTATAAATGTTTGTTTCAAAACAAACTTTAACACATGACTGTATGGCAATTCAACAGCTACTGGATTCTATGCGTGAAAATGAGAAATTTGTCGACTTACAAAATAGTCTAATTAAAGTAAAAACAAATGAATTAAAAAAATTGGCATTTGAAGTCGTAGAGGTTATTAATAAACTTAATTCCGACTATAAAGTATGTAAAACTGAATATGAGAATTTAAAGGTTAATTTTGATTCGTACAAAAATAGAATATGCTTATTGTTAAATGATTGTTTTGATATAAATAATAATGACTCATTAGTTAATTTTTTAGAAAAAATCGCTGAGCAAGGAAATGCATTATTAGATGAATCTAATAAGCTGAAAAACAATCTAGACCTTGATATCAACAATAACCGATATTTAGATGATTTGAAAACAATTATATTGAATATAAATAATGTGATTAACAATATTTTCATTGAAACAAAAAATATTAATAATAACACCACTCAGCTGGCCTCAGGAGCAGAAGAAATCACCAGCACCATCAACGAGATGAGTGCCTCGATAAAGAATGTATCAGGGGATACTGAAAGCCTGGCAGAA
>NZ_FUXM01000064.1 GCF_900167165.1 Carboxydocella sporoproducens DSM 16521
AAGATGGGAGCCGGGGAAGGCCTGGGGGCCAAACTGGCGCTGGGTTCCGCCCGGTTGTGTGAGGCCTATGGCCATCCGGAGCTGGCGATGGCGGTCAAGAAGCAGGAACTGCCGGCCTATGACCCGCGGGGTGTGCAGGGCCATGGTTTGCAGTATGCTACCTCCAACCGGGGTGGCTGCCATGTGCGGGGTTACATGATTTCCCCGGAAATTCTGGGCTTGCCGGAGAAACTGGACCGGTTCTCCCTGGAGGGGAAAGCGGAATGGGTGAAGGTATTCCAGGACCTGACGGCAGTAATCGACAGCCTGGGGCTGTGCCTGTTCACCTCCTTTGCCCTGGGGGCGCAGGATTATGCCGACCTGTATAATGCCGCCACCGGGGAAAACCTGACAGCAGAACAACTGCTGGCCTGCGGGGAACGGATCTGGAACAATGAGCGCCTGTTCAACCTGCAGGAGGGCTATACCGCTCAGGACGATACCCTGCCCCGGCGTTTACTGGAAGAGCCCATTCCGGACGGGCCGTCCAAGGGCAGTGTGCACCGGCTGGCAGAACTGTTGCCTGTCTATTACCAGGTGCGGGGCTGGGATGAAAACGGAGTGCCAACAGCGGCCAGGAGACAGGAACTGGGGTTATAAGAAGAAAAGGAGGGCTTCCTGGACCGGGAAGTCCTCCTTTGACAATAATTCGCAAAGGTGGGTGAAAAGAGGATGAGTGAGCAATGGCGGCGCTTTATAGCTGGTGAGAATACAGTGAGTGGAGTAGAACCGATCATCCTGCGTTCCTGGCAGAGGAGCAGAGAAAGAAGAGTAAACTACCGACTGGTAAAGGATACTGATATACTCCCGGCGCCGCTTTTGCGTGAGCGTTGTCAAGCTCAGGAGAGTTTAGTTCAAGCTGCAGAACAGGTACTTCCGTATATTTATCGTTTGCTGCAGGGTCAGAATTATATGGTCATTTTGTGTGATTTCGAAGGCTATATTTTAAAAGTAGTCGGAGATCCGCCTTTTCTGACCAGAGCACAACAAGTACAGTTATCACCGGGAGCCAACTGGCGAGAAGACGTAAGGGGTACAAATGCCATTGGTACGTCAATTTCCGAAGGTACGGCAGTAAAAGTATTAGGCTGGGAGCATTATGTTCAGGAGAACCATTTTTTATCCTGCTGGGCTGCTCCTGTACGTAATCCCCAGGGGAAAATCGTAGGGGTTCTGGATATATCCGGAGAAAGTGGACAGAGAAATAGTCGTTTTCTGGAAATAGCCTTGATTGGCGCTAAAATGATCGAACAAAACCTGCTTCTTGCTGAATTGCAAAAAGAAGCTGCTATAAGTCAGCGAGGATTGCAGCTGGCTGGAGCTATGCTGCGGCAAGGATTTATTGTAATAGACAACAAAGGGGTAATCAAGGAAATTAACCAGCAGGGTGCGCAGCTCCTGGGTAAAAGACGAGAGGAAATAATTGGTAACACGGTAGGAGATGTTTTTGATAATACCAAAAGTATCCTGTTCAGCCACAAGAGATTAGACCTGCAGTTTGAAGACAATGCTGGCAAGGAAATTGATTCCCGTCTGATACGAGTTACTTCCCCTGAAGGTCGTTTGCTCGGTAGCGTTGGGGTTTTAAACCTGACCAGGGCAAATGTCGATCCCATAGAGTCCAGCTGCTGGGTTGGGAACTGTGCCAAATCGAAACAGGTGCTGGATATAGCGGCTAGAGCGGCTGCGGTCAATGTTTCTGTATTGCTTCAGGGGGAAAGTGGTACAGGTAAAGAAGTGATAGCCCGATATATTCATCAGCTGAGTGACCGCCGGGAAGGACCGTTTGTAGCCTTAAATTGTGCAGCCTTGCCTCCTAATTTGATTGAAAGTGAGCTTTTCGGCTATGCTGAAGGCGCTTTTACCGGTGCCAAAAAAGGTGGACAACCGGGCAAATTTGAACTGGCTGATGGCGGAACGATTTTTCTTGATGAAATTGGGGATATGCCTGCCAATGTACAGGTGGCTCTGTTAAGATTGCTGCAGGAAAGGGAAGTTTGTCGCATCGGTGATCACAAGGTCAGGAAAATTAATGTGAGGGTAATTGCGGCAACCCATAAAGATTTAGAAAAACTGGTTAAAACTGGCTTGTTTCGCCTGGATCTGTATTATCGTTTAAAAGTGGTTACCATTAACCTGCCGCCACTACGGGAGCGAATAGAGGACATCTATGACCTGGTACCCTATTTTGTTTCTAAAGCTTGCCAGAATATGGGTAAACCTTTGCTGGAAGTGGACCGGGAAATATATCCTTATTTACTTGCTTACCATTGGCCCGGAAATGTGCGGGAATTGGAAAATATTATAACTGGCATGGTTGCTTTAGCCGGTGGACCTCAAATCACGGTAGCGGATTTGCCTCCCGAACTGCGGCAAAATCTATTTTGTAGCACAAAAGTCGAGGAAGGAGCGTTATTGGAAGAAAAAACCAGGCTGGCTATTATCGAGGCATTACAAAAAACCAAAGGGAAAATTGCTCCGGCTGCCAGGCTGCTGGGAATGGGCAGAACTACCCTGTATCGAAAACTGAAGGAATACAATTTGCTTAAATGAACAAAGTGTACCGGCACGAACTGTTTTATTGTGGAACAGTTCGTTTTTTTTCGGTTCAGCAAAGCCGTTAATTCAGGTTGATGGATTTTTCTGAAAATTGGCATGAATTTTGCAAAAGATGATTAATGCCAACACAACCAGTAAAAGATTATAGTAGGAAGGAGGAATGAAAGATGTCAGTTGTTCATCAGGTTTATGGTTATTTTATGCCTACGGTTAATTTAATGGGGGCCGGGGCTGCTCAGAAAGTGGGTGAACAGGCAAAGCTTCTGGGGGGTAAAAAAGTCTTACTGGTTACTGATGCTTATTTGAACCAGATAGGCATGGCCAAAGAGATCAGTGACATTATTGAAAAGGAAGGCATTAAAGTAGTAATTTATCCGGGGGCAAAACCGAATCCGACTGATAAAAATGTTCATGATGGGGTTGACCTCTTCAAAAAAGAAGGCTGTGACCTGATTGTTTCCCTGGGTGGAGGTTCAAGTCATGACTGTGCCAAAGGGATTGGTATTGTAGCTGCTAATGGCGGGAACATCCGTGACTATGAAGGTGTGGATAAATCCACCAAACCGATGATTCCCTTGATTGCAGTCAACACAACAGCTGGTACTGCCAGTGAAATGACCCGTTTTTGTATCATCACTGATACGGACCGTCATGTAAAAATGGCTATCGTTGACTGGCGTTGTACTCCGAATGTTGCCATTAACGACCCGTTGCTGATGATGAAAAAGCCACCGGCATTGACCGCAGCTACTGGTATGGATGCCTTGACTCATGCGGTGGAAGCCTATGTATCCACGGCGGCTACTCCGGTAACCGATTCAGCTGCCCTGATGGCCATCAAATTGATTAGCCAGTATTTGCGGCGGGCAGTAGCAAATGGTGATGACTTTGAGGCCCGGGATAAAATGGCTTATGCTGAGTTTTTGGCTGGTATGGCGTTTAATAACGCCAGCCTCGGTTATGTTCATGCGATGGCTCACCAGCTGGGTGGTTTTTATAACCTGCCCCACGGGGTTTGCAATGCTATCCTCTTGCCTCATGTAGAACGGTTCAACCTGATCGCCAATCCGCAGCGGTTTGCTGATATTGCTGAAGCAATGGGAGAAAACATTGCCGGCCTTTCTGTGCGCGCTGCGGCTGACAAGGCGCTGGAGGCAATTGTGCAATTGTCCCAGGATATTGGGATTCCGCGGGGGCTGACTGAACTGGGAGTAAAAGAAGAAGATATTCCTGTCATGGCTCAAAATGCTATGAAAGATGCCTGTAGTTTAACCAACCCACGGAAGGCTACCCTGGAGGATGTAATTCAAATTTATAAAAATGCTTTGTAACAAGATATGAAGAAAGAGGTGTTTGCACAGTGTTCAATGCTTATTCGGGTAAAATTCTGCGCATCAATTTAACTACCGGTTCTATCACCACCGAAGCCCTGCCGGTGGAGAAAGCCAGAGCCTTTCTCGGCGGCCGGGGCCTGGGGGGCCGCATGCTGGCCGAGGAAATTCCGGCTGGTATCGATCCTTTGAGTGAAGCTAACAAAATCTTTTTCATTACCGGTCCGCTTACCGGTACTTCCGCTCCGACTTCCGGACGTTACATGGTAGTTACCAAATCCCCCCTCAACAATACCATTGCCTCTTCCAACTCCGGAGGTTTCTGGGGCGCAGAACTGAAATTCGCTGGCTATGACATGGTGATTGTAGAAGGGAAAGCAGCCAAACCCGTATATATCTACATCAAGGATGACCAGGTGGAAATCCGCCCTGCCGACAAGTACTGGGGCAAACTGGTCAGTGAAACCACTGACGGACTTCTGGCTGAGGCAGGAGACGAC
>NZ_FUXM01000065.1 GCF_900167165.1 Carboxydocella sporoproducens DSM 16521
AATCCTATTCCGCCACGTACGAAGATAGATGTATTAATAAGTCCGGTTTTTGGTGTAAAAGTGCAATACAAAAACACTGTATTTGAAACTCTCCCCTATGTTAAGCCGCAAAAGACTCAAAAACCAAAAACTGAAGCTACTGAGAGAAAGCCCTATATGCCTCCAGATACGCATTACTTTAAGTATGGACACAATCTGGTTAAAAGACTTACCTACGAAGACAGTGACAGGGATATTTTAAAAATGCTTGAAGAGATATTTCTCCGAAAGTATGCTTAGCTTTGCCTGAATCTAATTTTAAGGAGACCTTAACCGGGCTTGATTTGCCAAAAGTTATGAAGTGAGGTTAAGTCAAGGGCGGGCGAAGCCCGTTCACTTTACTCTTGACTTAACCGAACGTAATAACTACAATTGCCAAAGCCCGGTTAGGTTCTTAGCAGGGGGTGACATTTTGTGACGATAATTAACCCTATTTTGGGGTGACATTTTCACAAGTTATTGACAAAATCCTTTTTTTATCAATTCTTCAGCTATAACTTCGGTATAATATTGGTTAGTATCACTACCTAAATTATACCATATTTTTCATGCAATTTGAGTTATTATAGTATCTCCCTAACCTCAACCCCCGCCTTCAAAACAAAAACCACCTCCACCAGCTACTTTACCCGTATCTCCTCCACCAGTGCTGTAAATAAATCCTCATCAAACTCCCCTTCCCTAAAAAGGCACTTTGTTATGGCCTGCTCCCAGCGGACCAGCCAGGGGCGTATGGTGTGGACGACAAATTCTATTGATTGGTGCTCTATGTTGGAGAAGGTCGCCCTGGTCAAGTCGCCCACCAGGTGCGGAGGAACGCGGAAAATGCGGCAGATTTCGTTTAGCTGGAACTGCCTGATCTCCAAAAACTGCGCATCCTCCGGCGGTATGCCGATTTCATGGTATTTCATGCCCTCCTCAAGCACTGCTATCTTGTGGGAGTTCTGAAGCCCTTTATATACCTCCTCCCAGGATTTTCTCAGCTTCTCCGGGTCCTTTACCACCCCTGGATGCTCAAGGATTCCTCCCGGGCGCGCCCCGTTGCCAAAAAACCTCGCGCCGAATTCTTCAGTCGCCAGCGCAAGCCCGATGGCTTCTCTCGCCATAGCAATTGGAGATAAACCTTTCACCCCGTCAAAGCCTAAACCCGGAATATGGAATATTTGTTCAGGCTTGTACTCAGTGGTTTTCATACCTTCTGTATGCCTGTAAACCAGCTGCTTGGTTTTCTCATCCCGGATGATCTTCCTCCTGAAAAAAGACATAAAAAAAGCACCGTCTAAGCGATGCTCTTACCAATCAAAATCTTATATTTGATAATCAGTTGTCTTCTTCCTCTGCAACATCCCCAAAAAGGATTCGCATAAAATCTCGTCTGCCTTTGGGCGAGATTTTAAGATTAACCATTCGTTACCCCCAGGGATGCTTCTAGTTCATCAATGGTTAGCCATCCATTTTCCTGCCCTGCCTTTTCACCTTTAGCAAGTTCAGTAAGCAATTTTAATTTTGCCTGCATTTTTTCATATTCCTGCATATCCATAACCACATAGCGGCCACGGCCATTTTTTGTTAAAAAGACCGGTGAACCCTCCTCTATGCTGCACAACACTTCATTGTAATTCCTTAAATCGGAAATCGGCTTAATGTTAGGCATAATAAATCTCCTTTCCCTTTTGCTGTTATTATTATAGCAATATTCTTCGTAAAATATAACAGCAACGTTGAAGGGACTTAGAATATTTATACCTGAAGCCCTCAAAACGCAAAAAGACATGCCAAAATCCTGCTCTGCTGAATTTGTAACATCAGCCACTGTTTACAAATATGTTGGAAATGCTACTATGAGAGTTGTTCGAAAAATAGAGGAAATTAACAAATAAAAATTCTATAGCACAAGAATCCCTCTGTTGTCATACACAGACCCTCTTTTCTGATGCCTAACTGCTCTATCGAGAGCCATTATAAGCGCAACAGCACAATAAGCTGCGAAAATTGAGTTGATATTTAATCTGAAATGTATTATTATACAATTGTATAATTAGTTGATGAGTCAACCAAAATCAAAAGGGGACTGAGAACATGGCAGAACACCATGAAACTGTCTGGTCAAAGGATTTTACGCTGCTATGGATAGCAAACTTCCTGATGGCTGCGGGTTTTTATTTTCTACTTCCCACCATGCCTGTATATGCGATGAAAGTTATGGGAGCCAATGAAAGTCAGGTGGGTTTTGTCATTGGAGTATATACTTTGTCTGCTGTGGCGATAAGGCCTTTTGGTGGATATGCCCTGGACTCCGTGGGCCGGAGGAAGGTCTTCCTTTGGGCATTGGCATTATTCGCCCTCTTTATGGGAAGCTATTATTTTGCCACCAATCTGGTTTTTCTCCTCCTGCTACGCCTGCTGCACGGTTTTTGCTGGGGGGTGACTACCGTCGGCGGGAGCACCATCGCGGCTGATATCCTGCCACCGCAGCGTAGGGGCGAAGGGATCGGCTACTTCGGGCTGACCATGACCCTGGCCATGGCCTTAGGCCCGGTTATCGGGCTGCAGTTGATGGGGGAAACAAACCAATACGGCAGGCTGTTTTTTACAGCTATGGGCCTAGTGGTTTTGGCTTTTATTATAGCTAATTTTATCAGGTATCCCCAACTGCCTTTGACAAGACGCTCTATATCCTGGGATGCCTTTATAGAAAAGAAGGTTTTGCCGGTTTCGACGGTGATGTTTTTTTCGGCCCTGGTATACGGCGGGATAGTATCCTTTATCACTCTTTTCAGCAAGGAAATCGGCATCAAAAACGGCGGTACCTTCTTTCTCGCCTACGCCGCCGCTTTAAGTCTGGTCCGGCCTACATCCGGGAAGCTATTGGACCGCCGGGGACCAGCTCCTGTAATAACTGTCGGCTTCTTATGCACGGCTGCCGGGTTTATCCTTCTTTCCTTAAGTAGGGAATTAACCGGTTTTCTGGCAGCCGCTGTAATTATAGGGGCAGGCAACGGGATGGTCTGGCCCAGCATTCAGACTATGGTTATCAACATGGTCAAACCCCAGCGCCGGGGCGTGGCTAATTCGACTTATTTCTCGGCGTTGGACCTGGGTATCGGCTTAGGTTCCATCTTTTTGGGTTGGCTGGCTAACCGGACTTCCATCGGAACCATGTATTTTTTTAGCGCACTCATTCTTTTCGTGCCCCTGGCGTATTTTTCCCTCTATGCATTAAAAGACTATAATGCAAAAGTGGACCGGGGTGAAGTACATGATTGATTTGAATGATAACGTAGGCAAGTATGTATCATTTACCTGGCGCAACATGATTTCCTTTATGGCCAGGAAAATGGAGCCCCTGCACATCGGCGCCGGCCAGTATGCCTACCTTTTTTCTTTATACTTTAAGGACGGCCAGTCCCAGCAGGCTTTAAGCGACCGGTTGCTGGTGGATAAGGCAGCAACTGTCCGGGCTATTAAAAAGCTGGAAGCTGCCGGTTATGTGGAAAGAAGGCCGGATGAGCAGGACAAACGTTCATTCAGGATTTTTCTTACGAAGAAGGGGAAAGCTGTAAGACCAGAGCTGGAGGCTATTGTGAAAGAGGTGCAGGAAATTCTCCTGGAGGGCATGTCCCCGGAAGAAAAGGTGTTAATTAAAAGGCTGATGCAACAGATGGCCCACAATATTATCCAGGCCAACCGCGGCAGCCTATAGAAAGGGGGGAGATTATGAGTGCACTGCCGTTTATTGAAGCCATCAGGGCGAGAGACAAAAAATTTTATAAACTGATGAAGGACCTGCAGGAACTGGTGTACGGGGAAAGCAGCCTGGACGCAAAAACCAAGATGATGATTTCCCTGGCCGTCGACGCCGCTGTCGGAGCTAATGACGGGGTTAAGGCTATTGCCAATGTATTGAGACAAATGGGTGTGACAGATGAGCAAATCAACGAAGTTTTACGGATCACTTACTTCACCAAAGCGAATTCAACACTGGTCACTTCTTTGGCTGCTTTTGAAAAATAGGCCGCTCCATACTCTTCAGCCTCCCCATCTCTCAGGCGGATTTTGATAATGCCCGCCCAAAACAAAAGCCCATAAAGCCTTGCTGTGCAAGGCTTTATGGGCTGTGTTTCCTTTTGAGCGATACTACGCACTCGATGTGTATGGTATGTTGATATTGCCTAAAGAGGTTGATTACCAGCAACAAAAAAAGCCCCGGAGGGCCGGGATAAAGCTAGCTATTTTTAATGGCAAT
>NZ_FUXM01000066.1 GCF_900167165.1 Carboxydocella sporoproducens DSM 16521
AAGATGGGAGCCGGGGAAGGCCTGGGGGCCAAACTGGCGCTGGGTTCCGCCCGGTTGTGTGAGGCCTATGGCCATCCGGAGCTGGCGATGGCGGTCAAGAAGCAGGAACTGCCGGCCTATGACCCGCGGGGTGTGCAGGGCCATGGTTTGCAGTATGCTACCTCCAACCGGGGTGGCTGCCATGTGCGGGGTTACATGATTTCCCCGGAAATTCTGGGCTTGCCGGAGAAACTGGACCGGTTCTCCCTGGAGGGGAAAGCGGAATGGGTGAAGGTATTCCAGGACCTGACGGCAGTAATCGACAGCCTGGGGCTGTGCCTGTTCACCTCCTTTGCCCTGGGGGCGCAGGATTATGCCGACCTGTATAATGCCGCCACCGGGGAAAACCTGACAGCAGAACAACTGCTGGCCTGCGGGGAACGGATCTGGAACAATGAGCGCCTGTTCAACCTGCAGGAGGGCTATACCGCTCAGGACGATACCCTGCCCCGGCGTTTACTGGAAGAGCCCATTCCGGACGGGCCGTCCAAGGGCAGTGTGCACCGGCTGGCAGAACTGTTGCCTGTCTATTACCAGGTGCGGGGCTGGGATGAAAACGGAGTGCCAACAGCGGCCAGGAGACAGGAACTGGGGTTATAAAGAGAGAAAGAGGGCTTCCCGGACTGGGAAGTCCTCTTTTCTCTATGGTATAATAAAAAGAAAAGGGTGATGGCAGATGAAGGTAACGGTAAAATTGTTTGCGACTTTACGCACCGGACGCTTTAAGGTGGAGACCCGGGAGTATCCGGAGGGAACCACGGTAGGGCGAATTGTGGAGGAACTGGGCATTCCGGAGGAGGAGCTGGCCCTGATCCTGGTCAATGGCCGGGATGTAGAACTGGAGCATCAGCTGACAGATGGGGATACGCTGTCTCTGTTCCCACCGGTAGGAGGTGGCTAATATGGACCTGAGAGCATTTCTGGCTCAGCACTGTCAGGGAGATTTACTGCCCTGGTCAGCCCAGGTAGAGGCTGCCGAGCGTTTTCAATTAACCCTGGCCCAGGTGGAAGAAGCGGCGCTGGAAGCTGGTTTTCTGCCGGCCCGCTATCAACGTAACCGGCAGACCATTTCCCTGGCCGACCAGCTGACCTTGTTACGCAGCACGGTAGCTGTAATTGGATGCGGGGGCTTAGGGGGCTATATTCTGGAAGAGCTGGCCCGCCTGGGGGTGGGACGGATCTATGCTATTGATCCCGATGGGTTTGAGGAACACAATCTCAATCGCCAGTTGCTGTCTACCCCGGCTGACCTGGGGCGACCCAAAGTCATGGTAGCGGCGGAAAGATTGGCCCGCATTAACCCGGCTGTAACGGTTGTGCCGCAGCAAAAAGCCTTTTCCCAGGCCAATGGCAGGGAACTGCTGGCAGGGGCCCAGGTAGTAGTAGATGCCCTGGACAATATTGATACTCGCCTGGAACTGGCGGCAGTCTGCCGGGAGTTGCAGTTACCCCTGGTTCACGGGGCAATTGGCGGCTGGTTTGGCCAGGTAACTACCCAGTTTCCCGGGGAGGAAACCGTAGAACGCATTTACCGGCGAAGAGCTGAAAGCAAGGGAGTAGAAAAAAAGCTGGGCAACCCTGCTTTTACACCGGCGGTGGTAGCCAGCCTGGAAGTGGCCGAAGTGGCCAAAATCCTGTTGAGGACCGGTGAATCTTTGAGTCAACGGTTACTGACCATCAATCTGTTAACCATGGAGATGGAAATTATCGAAATATAACAGGGGAGCAAAGGGGTAAAACAGTGCAACTCGGGCGTTTATTCTATCTGGCCAGGTATTATCTGGTCAGCAAATTTTCACAGCGCAAGCAACCCATTTTAGCCGGGGTTAAACTAACCCACCGCTGTTCTTTGCGCTGCCGCCAGTGTCCTTACTGGCGCAGACCTGGACCAGAACTGAGCTGGCGGCAGCTGCAGAATCTTTTTCCTTTTTTACGGCAGGAAGGGATCAGGCTATTGATTCTGGAAGGTGGGGAGCCAACCCTCTGGCGGGATGGAAAAAAGACCCTGGCGGATGTAATTGAACTGGCAAAAAAATATTTTTACACTGTTGGTGTAACTACCAATGGTTTACAGCCTTTAATTTATCCGGCCGACATCTACTGGGTCAGTATCGATGGCCTGCCGGATACCCATGACTGCTGGCGAGGGAAGAGTTTTGACCGGATTATGGATCATATCAGGGCAGCCTGCAGCCGGGTGTTGGCCAACATCACTATTCACCGCTACAATGTGCGGGAAATACCGGAGCTGGTCAAACTGCTGGCCGGAAAAGTGCAGGGGATTACCATCCAGTTTTTTTATCCTTATCCCGAAAGCGAAGATATGCTTTGCAACTGGGAGGAGCGGCGCTGGGTGCTGACAGAATTGCAGAATTTAAAACAGGCCGGTTATCCGGTAGCCGATAGTCTGGCAGCCCTGGAGGCTCTTAAGGATAACCGCTGGCAGTGTGAAAGCTGGATGATTGCCAACGTGGACCCGGACGGCACCTATCGCCAGGGCTGTTACCTGCTCAATCGGACTAGCGGTCCTTCCTGTGCCCTCTGCGGCTTTGCCGCTCATACGGAAATTTCTCTGGCATACCAGTTGAACTGGCAGGCACTAGGGGCTGGCCGCGAGATTCTGGGAATTTTTTGAGAAGCAGCAGGAGAACGAATATTCGCTGACGAATATATTATATTTGTACTATGTTTGGAGAGGAAGCAGCGGCATGATTATTTTGGGAGTAGACCCGGGGACAGCCATCACTGGTTACGGGGTGGTGGAGTACCTGGGTAACCGTTTTCGCCCTCTGGCTTATAGCTGTATTCGCACTACCCCGGAGCTGGATTTGCCCCGGAGATTGCTGGTCATTCACCAGGAAATCACTGCTCTGATCCGGGAGTTCCAACCGAACCAGGTTGCTGTAGAGGAATTGTTTTTTAACCGCAATACCACTACTGCTCTGGCGGTAGGGCAAGCCCGGGGGGCGGTGCTGCTGGCCTGTGCCCAGGCGGAGCTGCCGGTTTTTGAATATACTCCCCTGCAGGTAAAGCAAGCAGTGGTAGGATACGGGCGGGCGGAAAAACAGCAGGTCCAGGCCATGGTGAAGGCTATTTTAAATTTGCCCGGGGTGCCCAAACCCGATGATGTGGCCGATGCTCTGGCCCTGGCTATCTGTCATGCTCATTCCAATTATTCGCTTCTGGGGAGGATGTCATGATTGCTTTTCTACGGGGGAAGCTGGTAGCCAACCAGCTGGACAGTTGCCTTTTGGATGTAAACGGCGTAGGATATAAAGTATATATTCATGCCCGGACAGCGGGGGCTCTGCCGGAAATCGGGGAAGAAGCATTATTGCATACCTCCCTGCAAGTCCGGGAAGAAGGCTGGTCCCTCTATGGTTTTACCAAAGCCGGGGAACGGGATTTGTTTGAGTTACTGCAAACTGTGGCAGGGATAGGACCGAAAGGGGCTCTGGCCTGTCTGGGGGTTTTAGGCCAGGATGGCCTCTGTCTCGCAGTAATGGAGGAAAATGTCAAGGCCCTAACTTCTGTACCGGGGATTGGTCCTAAAACAGCCAAAAGAATGGTGCTGGAGTTGAAAGATCGCTTGAAAAAGCTGATGGGAGAAGACCTGGCCCTGCCTGCTAATATGGAACTGCCGACAGGAAGAGAAGGGGAAATGGAAGCGACTGCTGATGCGATTCTGGCCTTAGAGGCCCTGGGCTATCAGCCGCAGGAAGCCCGGCAGGCGGTGGCGGCAGTGTTGACTGAAGAGCCCGGGGATCTGCCCATTGAGGAGATTCTGAAAAAAGCACTGGCTTATCTGGCAACCGGATAGGAGGTATGCAGCAGCTTCAAAACTATACTATAATTGATTGTATTTAACTGTTTTACAACATTAAAAGTATGGAACTATTATCCACTGGAGAAGCAGCAAAGAGATTAGGTGTACACCCGAACAGGCTTCGGGCCTGGGAAAAGAACGGGTGACTATAGAACTCAGGCAACTGGTATCGCAAATCAAGCAAAACCTGACCCGGAAGGTTAATCCTGATAGACCTGGGGAAGGAAAAGGGATGACCCGTGGGGTCAGGGCCTGCTTGAGGCGGCTGGAGGAGAGGCTTTCTGTGCATAACGGGCTTGCCCAGAGTGAACAGGAGGCGTATAACTCCGTCTGGCCTGACCTGAAGTTATTGGCCCTGTCCGTACGGTGACCCCGTTAGCCGGTGTCGGAGAAACCGGTAGGCGTCCTAACAGGACGCGGGAGGCGGAGTTATACTCTCACCGGGAGGTCAGCATAAACCGG
>NZ_FUXM01000067.1 GCF_900167165.1 Carboxydocella sporoproducens DSM 16521
CCATTGCGGGCCAGTTCCCGCCGTAACTTCTCCACACTCTCATGCTGGAACACAATACCCGCTAGTATGGAATTCCATATTGCCCGAACCGGATAATCGTTTCTCCCTTTGCCCCGGTTTCTCTCAAGGGTCCTCATTAACTCTTCGTCTGGCATGTAATCCAGAACAAGCCGTAAACGAACTAAATCTCCAATTGTTTGTATTTCTGTCCACTCAAATAGCTTAATTTGTGGTATAATAGCCATAACAGGCATCCCTCCCTGGGTAGGATTGTTTGTCTTTTCAACTTCAATTTTATCACAGGTGGGTGCCTGTTGCTTATTTTTTACAACATTTGAGGCTGGGGTGAATTTTTCCCTCAGCCTCTTGTTTTGCGCTAAAAACCCTTTCCTATACACCTTTTTCTGGGGTAAATTTATTTTCGTCCTTCCGCTAATCCCTTGGCCTGTCAGGATTATCTGACAACGCAATTAGCTCGACTACCAGTCCATTATTTAGCTCGTACCACTTCCACCATTTTCATAATGATGGGTCTGGGAACCTGATATAGTTGCCAGTTCTGGTCTTCAAAACTCTTTCTGACAAAGAGTGTTCCTGCACTCTTCCCACCTATTGCCACTACGATATGATCACCGTTGATTTTTAACTTGTTGCGGTTTTGGAGTTGCTGAACATCCATCAGAAAAGCGCCAAAAGAAGGTACAGCACTCTTGACCACATTAATATTGGGAGGCAAGCCGCCGCTGTTTTTCATAATCTCTTTGGCTTTAGCTGGATCTGTTACATCCCCTTCGGGTATGATAGCATTCTTGAACTGGCCAGCTTCCGCAAAATAGACAGCTTCTTCTAACAACTTCTTGACTTTAGGATAAAGGGGGTGGTCACTGCCCATAATGATATCATTGCCCTGATTGTAGAGTATGATTTGACCCATAGTAATTGCAGGCACTTTTTCCTCTTTAACCTGTTGCGGCTGCTTCAGCCCCAAAAAATAATAAAGGAGACCAATTCCGATTAGTGTTATGACTACTACAATAGCTAATGTATATTTTCTTTTTTTCATTCCTATCACCTCCAAACAAAATTTCTACAAAAAAAATGATTTTCCTGCTTGACGAAGCAGCAAGAGTGCGTTATAATTTCAAATGTCTCACGGAGGAGTTCCCGAGTGGCCAAAGGGAGCAGACTGTAAATCTGCCGGCTGATGCCTTCGTAGGTTCGAATCCTACCTCCTCCACCATAAAATATAATTCGTGCGGACATGGCGGAATTGGCAGACGCGCTAGATTCAGGTTCTAGTGGGCTCACGCCCGTGGAGGTTCAAGTCCTCTTGTCCGCACCAAATCTGCAAACTAAATCCCCTAAGATGGGGATTTTTATTTTACCAGAGAAAAGGCCAGCGTCTACCCCCAAACGCTGGCCTCCAAATATTAAACTTCACCAATTAGAAACAAATAATCATTATAATAGGTAAGTACTTTTTGCTGCAGCTGGCTGTCACCTACCTGTTTGGCATGCCGCATCAGACGCGTCAGAATCCGTTCCAGGTCCGGATCCTGCCAGTCCAGTTCAACCAGCTCACCCAGCTCCTTCTGAATTTTGCCTGCCAGTTTTTCTACCGTCATCTTTTGTTCCTCCCCTTTGATGTTTTTATCTGTGAAAAGCCAGTTTAAATACCGGCTTGATGGTCCCAACTATAGCATTATGAAAATTTTTAACTTCAACTTGCCAGTAGGAAGCCAGTTTATTTTTCTCGGTAGAAGTCAACCAGCCCAGCTGTTGTAAGGCCTCGATTAATATCGGCCCCAGGGCCCGCGGATTACCATCTGCGATTTTTAGCGCCAGGCCCTGGCCCTGGTCAACCAGGCCGACGCAATAGACGCCTTCATATCCCGATTTAGCCAGTAAACGCCCCCGGGTAACCTGCATCAAATCAGTACATATCCTTTCACTACCTGCGACATAGTAAGGAGAGGAGATCATTGCCCTTACTACTGTATCAGCCGCA
The DNA here is from genome assembly GCF_900167165.1 of Carboxydocella sporoproducens DSM 16521. Taxonomy (NCBI): domain Bacteria; kingdom Bacillati; phylum Bacillota; class Clostridia; order Eubacteriales; family Clostridiales Family XVI. Incertae Sedis; genus Carboxydocella; species Carboxydocella thermautotrophica. Next base: position 2,009 of record NZ_FUXM01000067.1, read on the forward strand.
GAAGTGCGATGAGACGAAACCAGTCGAGCATAAGCCATTGCCATACTTTTAAGGGGCAAATGAAAGACCGGCACCCCGCAGCCATCAACCCCAAGGCCAATATCTGTTACCGCCTGGTCCGTATAGTTACTTACCATATTAAGCATCTCTTGCTGAACGGGATGTTCAGGCAGCCAGTACCCATGGGTATCCCAACCCTTACAACGAGCCAGGGCCAGCATGCCCAGGTGCTTGCCCGAACAGTTGGAGTGCCAGGGCTGAGGTTGTTCTCCCCGCTGCCGCATTTCTTGAGCTGTTGGCCGATGGGTTGGGTAATGTAAACCGCAATGCAGTTCTGTTACATCAGCCTGGATTTTGGCAGCCAACTGCTGAGCTACCCGGATATGCTCCGGCTCAGCATTATGACTGGCACAAAGCAAAGCTATTTCCGCCGGTTCCAGGTCAAAGGTTTGCACTGCGCCTGCTTCGATTACCGCCAGAGCCTGTATTGGCTTGGCTGCTGAACGCCAGAAAGTTTTATAGTCAGGGTTTCCGACAGCCGCAAGGATAGTTCCATTGTGGTCAGTAACTACAATATGGCCGGTATGAACACTCTCTTCAAGTCCGTTGCGCAAAACCTGAGCTAATATTTCCACTTTTTTTCATTACCTCCTTGCCATCTAACTTTATTATTTCGCTGTTTTCTGCTAAAATCCTACTTATAAACCTGTGAACAATTTCATTAAGTAAGCGGGAGGGATTATACTTGTATCCAACTCTAACCCTGGCCCCGGGCCGGCAAAAGCGCCTGTCTACCGGTCATCCCTGGGTCTATGCTACCGAAATTGCTTCGGTCGACCCCAGAATTGAGCCCGGCTCAATTGTCGATGTCGTAGATTTCCGTGGCCGTTTTATCGGCCGCGGTTATTACAATCCCCGTTCCCAGATTGCTGTCAGGCTGCTTACCCGCAAAGATGAAACTATCGACCGGGAATTTTTTCGACAAAAATTGCTGTATTGCCTGAAACACCGGCAAAAAGTAATGCCCGAGGCAACTTCCTACCGCCTGGTTTTTGGCGAAGCAGACTTCTTGCCCGGGCTTATCATTGACAAGTTTGAAGACTACCTGGTCATGCAGGTATTAACCCTGGGCATGGAAAAACAAAAGCAGCTCCTTACCGAATTACTGGTGGAACTGTTGCAGCCCAGGGCAATCTATGAACGCAATGACGTCAATGTTCGGGAGCTAGAAGGCCTGGCTCAAGTTAAAGGTGTCCTCTATGGAGAGTTTCAACCTGAAGTAATAATCAAAGAAAACGGTCTCTCCTTCCTGGTCGATATGGAAAATGGCCAAAAAACCGGCTATTTCCTGGATCAGAAGGAGAACCGGGCTGCCATTGCCCCTTATGTCAAAGACAGAACAGTGCTGGATTGTTTTTGTCACACTGGCTCCTTTACTGTTCATGCTGCCCACTATGGTGCCCGCTCCGTTCTGGCTCTGGATATATCGGAGCACGCCATTGAAACAGCCCGGAGAAATGCCTCCCTGAATGGATTAGAAAACAGCTGCAGTTTTCAAGTAGGCAATGCCTTTGATGTGCTGCGGGAAATGGACAGGGAAAAACGCCGCTTTGATGTTATAATTCTTGATCCCCCTGCTTTTACCAAAAGTAAGCAAACTCTGGAAGGCGCCGTACGGGGCTACAAGGAAATTAACTTAAGGGCAATGAAATTATTACCACCTTCCGGTATTTTGATCACCTGCTCCTGTTCTTATCACATGCAGGAGGACTTATTTCTGGAAGTAATTGAAAGCGCTGCTCTTGATGTAGGACGGCAAGTGCGCCTGCTGGAGTTAAGGCGACAATCCAAAGATCACCCCATTTTGCTGGCTGCCAAAGAGACCTATTACTTGAAGTTCTTAATCCTAGAAATTCTTTAAGAGCTAATTGCGTTGTCAGAAAATCCTGACAATCCAAGGGATTAGCGAAAGGTCAAAAATAAATTTACCCCAGAAAAAGGTGTATAGAAAAGGGTTTTTAGCGCAAAACAAGAGGCTGAGGGAAAAATTCACCCCAGCCTCAAATGTTGTAAAAAATAAGCAACAGGCATCCACCTGTGGTAAAATTGAAGTTGAAAAGACAAAAATCCTACCCAGGGAGGGATGCCTGTTATGGCTATTATACCACAAATTAAGCTATTTGAGTGGACAGAAATACAAACAATTGGAGATTTAGTTCGTTTACGGCTGGTTCTGGATTAC
>NZ_FUXM01000068.1 GCF_900167165.1 Carboxydocella sporoproducens DSM 16521
ATTGTTTGTCTTTCAACTTCAATTTTACCACAGGTGGATGCCTGTTGCTTATTTTTTACAACATTTGAGGCTGGGGTGAATTTTTCCCTCAGCCTCTTGTTTTGCGCTAAAAACCCTTTTCTATACACCTTTTTCTGGGGTAAATTTATTTTTGACCTTTCGCTAATCCCTTGGATTGTCAGGATTTTCTGACAGCGCAATTAGCTCTACAAAAAAAGACACCTCATATCGAGGTGCCTTTTTTTATCCAAGTTACTTAATTTCAACGGTAGCGCCAGCTTCAACCAGCTTGGCCTTGATGGATTCAGCTTCTTCCTTGGAAACTTTTTCTTTAACAGGCTTGGGAGCGCCATCCACCAGGTCCTTGGCTTCTTTCAGGCCCAGACCGGTTATTTCGCGTACAACTTTGATAACGTTAACTTTCTTGTCGCCAGCGGCGGCCAGAATTACATCGAATTCAGTTTTTTCTTCTGCAGCAGGAGCAGCGGCAGCGCCAGCTACAGGAGCAGCAGCTACAGCTACAGGAGCAGCAGCAGATACACCGAATTCTTCTTCAAAAGCCTTTACCAGCTCAGCCAGTTCCAGAACAGTTAAACCTTTAACAGCTTCCAAAATTTCATTTACCTTGGACATTATAATCTTCCTCCTTCAGCAAAATCTAAGATTTTTAAGCGATCAGGCACTTAAGCAGCGCCTTCCTCTTTCTTCTTGCGGATAGCTTCCAGGACGTAAACCAGATTGCGCAGATTGCCCTGGAGAACATTGGCAAACCCATAAAGAGGAGCTTGCAGACCACCCAGCACTTTGGCCAGCAGCACTTCCCGCGGCGGCAAGTCGGCCAGAGCCTTAACCCCGGCAACATCGATTACCTTGCCATCCACGATACCGGCCTTGATTTCCAGCTGCTTGTTGTCCTTGGCGAATTCACTCAGAATCTTCGCCGGAGCAACAGGATCTGTTAAGCCAAAAGCCAGTGCGTTGGGACCTTCCAGATAGGGTTCCAGATCAGACAGGCCAACTTCACGGCAAGCCAGGCGTGCCAGAGTATTCTTAACGACCTTGTATTCCACTCCAGCTTCCCGCAGGCGTTTCCGCAGCTCAGTAGCCTGAGCCACATTCAAACCCCGGTAGTCAACCAGCACTACCCCGACGGCCTGCTCCAGTTTTTCTTTCAGCTCCTGTACAACCGGCTGTTTCTCGGCAATTTTAGCCACAATTCCACCTCCTTGCACCTGTATCGGTACATCCCAAGCCGCGAAGTCAAACAAAAAAGGGTCTCCGTAGACAAGCCAGGAGACCCTCTGATGGACATACTTAGCCAACAGAGTTGACTTCCAAAGCCTCGGTAGGCGGATTTCTCCTTTAAGCCAGCAGGCACCGACTGTCTACAGCTTGGTTCACCTATATCAAATTGTCAACAGGTTAATTATAGCCTGGCCAGAGGCTATTGTCAACAGTACAGGAAAGATTTTTAACGAGTAACCTTTAACGGATTGACCTTAATGCCAGGGCCCATAGTGGAGGAAACAGCCACTCCCTTGATATATGTTCCCTTGGCAGCTGCCGGCTTAGCCTTGAGCAAAGCATCCAGCAGAGTATAGAAGTTGTCCAGCAGCTTCTCGGTACCAAAGGAGACCTTACCAATGGGCGCATGAATGTTAGCACCCTTGTCAACCCGGTATTCCACTTTACCAGCCTTAATATCTTTAACAGCCTTGGCTACATCAAAAGTAACAGTTCCGGTTTTGGGGTTAGGCATCAGGCCTTTAGGACCTAAGATCCGACCCAATTTACCTACAGCACCCATCATATCCGGAGTAGCTACGGCTGTATCGAAATCCAGCCAACCGCCCTCAATCCTGGCAATCAGGTCTTCAGCGCCCACTACGTCAGCGCCAGCAGCTTCTGCTTCCTTGGCTTTCTCGCCTTTAGCGAAAACAACTACACGGGCAGTTTTCCCTGTGCCATGGGGCAGTACTACTGCACCCCGAACTTGCTGATCCGCATGCCGGGGGTCCACACCTAGTTTAACTGCAACCTCAACGGACTCATCAAACCTGGCAGAAGCCAGTTTCTGTACCAGTTCCAGAGCTTCCTGAGGATCATACAGTTTGGTTTTGTCTACCTGTTTGGCAGCTTCCAGATATTTTTTACCGTGTTTAGCCATTTTGTTTACCTCCTTTGTGGTAGTAACGGATTATATCCTCCCACTTGTGGACCATTAAGCTTCTACTACTTCAATACCCATGCTGCGCGCTGTGCCTTCAATCATCCGCATTGCCGCTTCCAGGCTGGCAGCATTCAGGTCCCGCATTTTCAGCTCTGCAATTTCCCGGACTTTGTCACGGGTTACCTTGCCGACCTTCTTCTTGTTGGGTTCACCAGAACCACTCTCAATCCCAGCTGCTCTTTTCAGCAAAACTGCAGCCGGAGGAGTCTTCAACACAAAAGTGAAGGACCGGTCTTCATAAACGCTAATTTCCACCGGGATAATCAACCCGGCCTGGTTAGCGGTTTTTTCGTTAAATTCCTTGGTGAAAGCCATAATATTTACACCATGCTGACCCAAAGCCGGACCAACCGGGGGAGCAGGGGTGGCTTTACCAGCAGGACATTGCAGCTTGATTACTGCTACTACCTTTTTTGCCATTATTTCCACCTCCTTAATCTGTCTACTGTCATCATTCTACTTCAGCCACCTGTCCGAAATCCAACTCCAGAGGAGTCTCTCTTCCGAACATTGACACCAGGACTTTCAGCTTACCCTTTTCAGGGTAGATTTCTTCCACACTACCCACGAAGTTCTGGAAGGGGCCGGCTATCACGCGGACTTCATCGCCAACCTTAAAGCGCAGTTTGACCTTGGGTTCTTCCATCCCCATCTGTTTCAAGATGGCGGCTGCTTCTTCATCCCTGAGTGGAATCGGCTTGTTGCCGCTGCCAACAAATCCGGTTACACCGGTTGTATTGCGAACCACATACCAGGAGTCATCGGTCATGATCATTTCCACCAGCACATACCCCGGAAACACTTTGCGCTTACTGACCTTGCGCTTGCCATCCTTGATTTCCACTTCATCTTCCATGGGTACCAGAATGCGAAAGATCTTGTCTCCCATGTTCATGGACTCAATGCGCTTTTCCAGATTGGCTTTTACCTTATTTTCATAACCGGAGTATGTGTGAATGACATACCACTTTTTCTCCATACCCAGAAGGGACCCAGTTAGGTCCCTCACCTCCTAGCATAAATTTATCGTTCCACAATCAGCGTCAGCAACCGACCCAAACCCAGATCGATTACCCAGATCAAGACTGCCATGATAGCTACCGCCGTCAGCACAACACCGGTATAGGTCAACACCTGTTTGCGGTCAGGCCAGTTAACTTTGCGCAATTCGGCTTTAGTTCCGGAAAGAAAGTTAACCAGTTCGGACCAGGCCTTATTTTTTTCCGCCTTCTTGGCACCTTCTTTTTTGGTGGTTTCTTTATTTACCATAAGAAACTCCACATCCTTAAAACAGTATCGGTGTTAGCCCTTACCGGGTTTCCTTATGGACGGTTTGCGTGCCGCACCATTTACAGAACTTCTTCAGCTCGATTCTGTCCGGGTCATTCTTTTTGTTTTTAGTGGTTGTATAATTTCTTCTCTTGCACTGAGTGCAAGCGAGGGTAATGCCCACGCGCATTGTGCCACCTCCCTAAAAAGTGTCCTGTGCCGACAAGTGGTCCAGAATAGTCCGTTACCCTATACAATTTATCATAATTCCCATAGAGTGTCAATAGCAAAAGAGACAATGCTTTTTGCGATGTACCCTTTTTCAGAATGAAAATTGCTAAAAATATTATAAATAAATTTTTTTAAACATTATCATTCAGTTGTTTAGCAAGGATAACGGTATCTCTCTTTTTTTAAATCCTAAAAAAGGGCGCACTAATCCCACTAGCCCTAAAATGACTTCTTAATCATCCGGCCTGTAACTTTTTGCCCATATTAGAGATGCTTTTCTTCTCCTTTTTAAGCTAC
>NZ_FUXM01000069.1 GCF_900167165.1 Carboxydocella sporoproducens DSM 16521
GTCGTCTCCTGCCTCAGCCAGAAGTCCGTCAGTGGTTTCACTGACCAGTTTGCCCCAGTACTTGTCGGCAGGGCGGATTTCCACCTGGTCATCCTTGATGTAGATATATACGGGTTGGGCTGCTTTCCCTTCTACAATCACCATGTCATAGCCAGCGAATTTCAGTTCTGCGCCCCAGAAACCTCCGGAGTTAGAAGAGGCAATGGTATTGTTGAGGGGGGATTTGGTGACGACCATGTAACGTCCGGAAGTCGGAGCGGAAGTACCGGTAAGCGGACCGGTAATGAAAAAGATTTTGTTAGCTTCACTCAAAGGATCGATACCAGCCGGAATTTCCTCGGCCAGCATGCGGCCCCCCAGGCCCCGGCCGCCGAGAAAGGCTCTGGCTTTCTCCACCGGCAGGGCTTCGGTGGTGATAGAGCCGGTAGTTAAATTGATGCGCAGGATTTTGCCTGCATAAGCGTTAGACACAAATACCCCTCCTCTACTCGAAATGTAGGTAAATATTTCGCCGCAGAGGCAGGTTTTTCCTGCCGGTAACTTTTCTTTTCTGCAATTTTCTTTTTCTTCAGTATAATCGTGAGACTTTTGGGCCCGTATGTAAGCTATACATAAGGTGAAACAACTACAAGCAACAAGAAGAGCTGCCCCGCAAGGGACAGCTCCATTATTTTGACTATCTCATCACCCCAGGGCAGCAAGCCTTTCCCTTAGCGCCTCTGCTTTTTCCCGGTACTCAGCCGCTCTGGCTTTTTCCTTTTCCACCACCGCTGCCGGGGCCCTGGCGACAAAGCTTTCATTGTTCAGCTTGGCTTCCACACGGGCCAGGTCTTCTTCCACTTTGGCCAGCTCTCTGGCTAGCCGCTCTTTCTCCTTCTCGATATCAATCAGCCCGGCCAGAGGCAGGTAGATTTCCACCCCTTTAGCCACAGCAGCCGCCGCTTGAGCCGGTTTCTCCGGCAGGGTCAGCACCAGCTCCAGTTCACCGATACCGGCCAGCTGTTTGAGGTAACTGGCTCCCGCCTGCAATACCGCCAGATTTTCCTCCCGGTTGGCCGCCAGAATGGCAGCAATCTGACGGGAAGGGGGTACATTCATCTCCGCCCGGATATTGCGCACCGCCCGAATGGCTTCCATCAGCAGCTCCATGGCTGCTTCAGCTTCAGAATCATTGTATTCCGGTTTGACCTGCGGCCAGGGAGCCAGCATGATGGTTTCGCCCTGGTGGGGCAGAGCCTGCCAGATTTCCTCGGTGATAAAGGGCATAAAGGGATGCAGCAGTTCCATAGTCCGGCTCAATACATACCAGAGGGTCCACTGGGCCGTAGCCCGGGAGCCAGGGGTTTCTTTCCCGTAAAGCCGGGGCTTGATCAATTCAATATACCAGTCACAGAATTCACTCCAGATGAAATCATAGAGAACCCGGGCCGCTTCCCCCAGTTCATAGCGATCCAGCTGCCGGGTTACTTCCTCAATGGTATGATTGAGGCGGCTGAGAATCCAGCGATCAGCCAGGGCCAATTCCGGCTGCACTTCCTCCGGCTTGAAGTCCCCCAGGTTGAGCAGAGCAAAGCGGGCAGCATTCCAGATCTTGTTGGCAAAATTCCGGGTTCCTTCCAGGCGTTCCTGCTGGAAGCGCAGGTCATTACCGGGGGTATTGCCGGTAATCAGCATAAAGCGCAGGGTATCGGCTCCGTACTGGTCAATGATATCTATGGGATCAACCCCATTACCCAGGGATTTGGACATCTTCCGCCCCTGAGCATCCAGCACCAGCCCATGGATGAGAACTTCCTTGAAGGGCCGCTCCTGCATGAACTCGAGACCCATGAAAATCATGCGGGCCACCCAGAAGAAAATGATATCCCGGCCGGTGACCAGCACTGAAGTAGGATAAAAATGGGCCAGTTCCTCCGTCTGTTCCGGCCAGCCCATGGTGGAAAAGGGCCAGAGGGCGGAACTAAACCAGGTATCCAGCACATCGGGGTCCTGTTCCAGGTTAGTGCTGCCACAGTGCGGACAGCTGGTGGGGTTTTCCTTGGCACAGATTTCTGCCCCACAATCCTGACAGTACCAGACGGGAATGCGGTGTCCCCACCAGAGCTGGCGGGAAATGCACCAGTCCCTGATGTTTTCCAGCCAGTTGATGTAGATTTTGGTGAAACGCTCCGGCACAAACCGCAGTTTCCCTTCCTGCACCACCTTGATGGCCGGTTCGGCCAGGGGCTTCATCTTGACAAACCACTGGGGTGAAACCATGGGTTCGATCACAGTATCACAGCGGTAGCAATGCCCAACGGCATGAGTATGTTCTTCCACTTTTACCAGGTAGCCCTGGGCTTCCAGATCTTTGACTATCTGGGCCCGGCAGGCATAGCGTTCCATCCCCTGGTAAGGCCCGGCCTCTTCGTTCATCAAACCTTCTCTGGTCATGACAGTAATCTGGGGCAAATGGTGGCGCTGACCAATTTCAAAGTCATTCAGGTCATGGGCTGGCGTGATTTTCACCGCCCCGGTCCCAAATTCTTTTTCCACATATTCGTCAGCAATCACCGGAATTTCCCGACCCAGAATAGGCAGAATCAAGGTTTTGCCGATCAGGTGACGATAGCGCTCATCTTCCGGATGTACGGCTACGGCTACGTCCCCCAGCATGGTTTCGGGGCGGGTGGTGGCTACAATGATGCGTTCCTGGCTATCCTTGACCGGATAGGCAATGTGATAGAGCTTGCCGGCTGTTTCCTCGTGCTCCACCTCGATATCGGAAATGGTGGTCATGCACTTGGGACACCAGTTGATGATATAACTGCCCCGGTAAATGAGGCCTTTGTTATAGAGCTCCACAAACACATCCCTGACCGCTTTAGAGCAGCCTTCATCCATAGTAAAGCGTTCCCGCTGCCAGTCACAGGAAGCCCCCAGGCGGCGCAACTGTTTGGTAATGCGGTCACCATAAGTATTTTTCCAGTCCCAAACCCGTTCCAGAAATTTCTCCCGGCCCAGGTCATACTTGGACAAACCTTCTTTGGCCAGCTGTTCCTCCACTTTGGCCTGGGTAGCAATTCCGGCATGGTCAGTGCCCGGCATCCAGAGGGTATTGTAACCCTGCATCCGCTTCCAGCGGATGAGAATATCCTGCATGGTGTTATCCAGGGCATGGCCCATGTGCAGAGCCCCGGTCACATTGGGCGGGGGCATCACGATACTGAAAGGCTCTTTGTTTTTGTCAACCTCAGCATGAAAATAGCCCTTTTCCTCCCAGCGGGAATACCATTTGCTTTCCACTTCCTGGGGGTTATAGGTTGTAGGTAATTGGCCGCTTCTGGTTGCAGTGGTCATAATTGCTCTCCCCTCTATACGAATATGTTCTAAAAACAAAAGGCTCTTTCACCCCTAAGGGCGAAAGAGCCAGGCTTCCGCGGTACCACCTTAGTTTTTCCCTGCCGGAACAGCAGAGAAACCCTCTACAGCTGTAACGGGCAGACCCGCTGCTGTCTACTTTTCTTCAACAGCAGAGCTCTGGGGCGACCTTCAGCGCATTCCCCCGGAAACCTTTCAGCCTGCGGGTTTCCTCTCTGTCGAGGTAGGCTCGCCTACTCCTCCCCATCATTGCCTTTCCCTGATTATGTACAATATTTTATGAAAAAGGAAATCTTTTGTCAACCTGCTCCAAAGCGGGTATAATGAAAATAAGGAATTGATTGTATTTAACTGTTTTACTACATTAAAGGTATGGAACTATTATCCATTGGAGAAGCAGCAAAGTCCGGCAGGGTTTCGGGGAGCTGATCAGGAATGCCAGAGAAACACGAGAAGAACAAATTTAGCATAACTGTGTGCGGGGAGTTTTTTCCGGAGATTTAC
>NZ_FUXM01000070.1 GCF_900167165.1 Carboxydocella sporoproducens DSM 16521
ATGAAGCTGCGGTGCGGACTGGCCCTATGTGTTATGCTAGCAATGGCGATAGGGCGAATTCGGGAAAATCAGGCAGAGAAGATGCGGAGCCTGGTAGCTTAAAAAGGAGAAGAAAAGCATCTCTAATATGGGCAAAAAGTTACAGGCCGGATGATTAAGAAGTCATTTTAGGGCTAGTGGGATTAGTGCGCCCTTTTTTAGGATTTAAAAAAAGAGAGATACCATTATCCTTGCTAAAGAACTGAATGATAATGTTTAAAAAAATTATTTATAATATTTTTAGCAATTTTCATTCTGAAAAAGGGTACATCGCAAAAAGCATAAACTGCACTTTTCTTGACAAGTCCATAGTGACATTTTATCAAAATACTCTACAAGGTGACATTATCACAAGATAATCACAAAAATTGGCTGAAACAATTGAAAAAATGTGGATTTTGTGATATCCTTGCCTCGCATTATAGCTTATCCTTTATATTAGAGATTTGGGCAAGGACTACCCTTAATCTCTATTATAAAGGAGATTTTTATATTTCTCATCTAAAAAACGCATAATTCGCCCTATTTTGTGTTAAATCGAAATAATTCCCAGCTTGACAAATTCTAAAAAATTTTATGCAACGCTACTGGATTACGGAGGATTAATTTAGAAAATGAGGTTTAACAAAGTTTTTATGGCATTGTTTGTGAAATTCTAAATGTAAAAGCAAAGTACGTTAATATGATAAGCATGATTCCTAAAGCAGCTACAATCACCTTATTTTTTATTTTTTTCTGCCAAAAAGCAACCCCCAAGGCAATAATAAAACCTAATAAAAAGATTAATGTCAAAAACATATTTACATCATCACTCTCTAATTAAAATTTTAAACAAGGGAGATCCCTTACTGTTTCACAAAGAGATCCCCAATTTTTAAACAGATAACACTATCTAAAAACAAAACGGGTTAAGCCTGTACATCATGCTATGTCTAAATGGCATGACTGTGCCAATACATACTGTGCCCGATAAGCCTTGAGCAATTCTTAGTTCCATCGCAATAACGGGTACCTTCGCCAAATACTTCTGGCCAGCATTCTGCATAATTACCTAATGATATATCGCAATCACTACCTGGAAATCCAATATGTTCAGGAGTACTAGGGCCATAGTTAAACCAGCCGTTGTTATCAAGACAAGGGATATATGCCTGACCAGTAACACCGTCAGATTCCGGATGCATGTTATTCTTGAGTTCACTGTATGGGATGTTAATTACAATATCTTTTCGTTCTGTACCATCGAAGTTACCTAGTTTCTCTCTAGCAAGTTCTTTCTTCCCGTAAGTAACAATAATATTTGCATTACCAAAGGGGACTTTGGACAATACATAGTTGCCGTGTTCATTAGTTGTAGTTTCCAAGTTTCCTACTGCTACAGTTAATCCTTGAAGTTCTTTACTTACTAATATTTTCCCTTCAGAGATAATGTTAATAGTTACTTTACCTTGAACAATTCTTTCTTTCACATCAGCAGCATTTATAGAATCTACTGAGGTCGCTGCAAAAGCTACAGCGGAATAAGCGAAAAACAAAGCAACAACACTTAATGCAATTGATAACTTTTTAATAAGTTTAGCCATCATAAAAACCTCCCCAATATAATTTTCCGTAGCGGAATAGTTTTTTGCAAAAATTAACAGAATTGCTTAGTTTAATAATAAAGCAACCTCACCTGAAATCAAAGCCGTTGCTAAACTTGTTCCAGACATGGTATTATAATATTGCGATGTGGTGGTTTTGGATGAATTGCCAAGTGCTACAATTTTTAAACTTGGCGTTCCTCCAGAACCGCCTTTTTCTTTAGGTACGTAGGTCGTGTCTGCCAGGAGTGATGTAATATTTACTCCTGGAGCATACCTATCAGGTTTCGCAAAACCATCAATTGTCGGCCCTTGGCTACTAAAACCAGCAATAACATCGTCATTAGGATCAGGTGTCCCTTGGTCGTCTAGAGCACCAACAGTTATGATATTTGGATTAATGCTAGGAGTTCGGATAGTACCAGGATTAGGTCCATCATTACCCGCTGCGGCCACTACAATCATACCGGCTTCCCATGCTTTTTGTGCGGCCTGACTCAAAGGATCGGTCGTCCAAGATTCTGTAGCAATCGCACCCAAGGATAGATTGAGTACATCAATGGCGTAAGTATTTTTGTTTTTGACTACCCACTGAATCCCAGCTATAACATTCGAGACTTTACCAACACCGTATTGATTAAGCACCTTCACCCCAACAATGCTTGCTTCTGGAGCAACACCTTTGTACTGGCCATTGGACATGTAACCATTGCCTGCGATTATTCCAGCAACATGAGTACCATGACCAAAATCGTCATAAGGTAATTTTTTGCCATTGATGAAATCCTTGAAAGCAATAATCCTATTGTTAGGCTGGGATAAGTCTGGATGAGGGTATATACCTGAGTCAACAATAGCCACCACCCTTCCTTTTCCGGTGTTTCCAAGGGACCATTGCTCTGGAACGCCAAGAGTCTGGGTTGCTACATCTAATAGGGCTTCCACTGTAGAATCCAAGGAAATATGTCTTACTTCTTCTCTAGCAGCTATTTCTTGAATCTGCTTTGGAGTGATTTCGGCAGCAAAACCTTTCATCAACGGTAGTGACTTATTTACTTTGCCCCCTGATTTGGTAATTTCGGCTTCCAATTTGTTATGCAAATTATCCCTAGTTTGGATGATAACCGGGACGACTGTTTTTGTGCCGTTTTTTATTTCTTTCCTAACTGCAACCGAAACTTTATCGGATTGAGCAAAGACATGGTTATTGCCAAAGAATCAAATCACAGCAACTATACACCATAGTACTACTATGCACAGGACATTTGGCGATAAAAAAACTGGTCGCGAAAACGATGTTATCTTTTTATCCATATTTTCACCTCCTTTCCAAAAAAGGGTTGAGATACATTTTTATTTTATAGAAAAATATAGACTAATTCAACATAAAAATTCTGATATTTTTCGACACTATCTGATATGTCAATAACTTGTGAAAATGTCACCCCCTGCTAAGAACCTAACCTGGCTTTGGCAATTGTAGTTATTATGTTCGGTTAAGTCAAGGGTAAAGTGAACGGGCTTCGCCCGCCCTTGACTTAACCTCACTTCATAACTTTTGGCAAATCAAGCCCGGTTAAGGTTTCCTTAAAATTAGATCCAGGCAAAGCTAAGCATACTTTCGGAGAAATATCTCTTCAAGCATTTTTAAAATATCCCTGTCACTGTCTTCGTAGGTAAGTCTTTTAACCAGATTGTGTCCATACTTAAAGTAATGCGTATCTGGAGGTATATAGGGCTTCTCTCAGTAGCTTCAGTTTTTGGTTTTTGAGTCTTTTGCGGCTTAACATAGGGGAGCGTTTCAAATACAGTGTTTTTGTATTGCACTTTTACGCCAAAAACCGGACTTAATAGATAACCTTAAAATGCCTGTTATAAAAAGAAAATACACCCCCATTATCGATAGTTCTTTTTTGT
>NZ_FUXM01000071.1 GCF_900167165.1 Carboxydocella sporoproducens DSM 16521
GTGCCAAAGAAAAGGCGGCCCTGCCTGTAGGTGGGTGAGGAGATGGAAGGAAAGGTGGCTGTGGTTTCAATCTGCTTGCGCTGGAGGAGCTGGCCACTGTTAAGGTCTAAGGCCAGGATTTCCTGGCCGACTTTGATGTAGATATTTTGTTCCTGGCTGAGAATAACCGGCTGGCCCAGGATAGGTGGTTCCCCTGGTTTACCCGCTGGCGCCAGCTGCACCTGCCACTGGGTGGTAATGGGCGGAAAGGTGGGGTCATAAAATATTCGTTTTCTATTTTCTTTATTACCGAACATAATAGAATCTTCGTGATCTATATTGAGATTCGCACTAGCTGCATTAAAAAATATGAAAATGAACAAAAAATGGTAAATAAATCTTTTTCTCATTGACTATATCCTCCAGGTTCGAAATCTGTATCAACATAAATAATTACGGCCATTGCATTTCCGTCCCAGTAAATTTTATGGCCAAATGCCTCACTGATAAACCTGACCGGAACCATCGTTCTTTTGTTCAGAATATATGGCGCTACATCCATCGTTTTCTCTTCCCCATTAATAATCATCTTGTTGGAACCAATCTTAACTATTATCGTCGTATTATCCCTCTGCAGTGTAATTTTTTGCTCCCGGCCATCCCATTCCAGGTTAGCCCGGAAAGCCTCTGCCAGCCTTCTTAAAGGTACCATCACCCTGTTCTTGTACATCACCGGCTTTTGATCCAGAAAAAACAATACATGTCCGTTGGAAAAACTAACTTCTATCGGTATACTCGGATCCCTCGGCGTAGTATCAATAGGGTCGGGCTTTTTCACCTTCGGATTGATTTTTCCCCCGTACTTCTTCCATGCTGTTTTGCTGATGGGCACTCCATCAATAGCCAGGATCTCCTCGACATTGCTAGCCTCATAGTAAAGAAACTTCAGCATTTGCTCCAGGGTATAGCCGGGAATGGTATGGGTGGTATCCACCTCCCCATCATAGGTACGCCCCAGGATGATATGGTCCTCCCAGGCCCAGACCATCGTCGCTGGCAATAAAAACACCACAAATAAAAAAGAGATAAGGACTTTTTTCACAAACAACTCCCCCTTGCTGGTTTTTTATGACATATTCCCCTCCTCTCCCTGATTTCCTGCTGCCAAATCCTGTATACAAGGCGACAAATTGTATGATTTATTAAATCCAATCTGTAATAGCAAAAATCGTAATTGTTCATTATTGGAAGCAGGAATATGTAAGTTTATGTCGAAATATGTAAATATAAGTAATTTTGGCAGACAAATTATTCATTGGGCAGCGAAGACAAGACCTACGGTAATATGTCAAGACCATAAGGTCAAAATTTTCTAGTTCATTTTTTAAAAAAGACAACAAAAAACCACCCTGTTTCCCCGGGCTAACCCCCTAATTTTGGACACATACTTTTAAATTCTCAAGTTTTCTTTGGTTTTTCTCTCAACCGAATTCCTATTTTAGCCAATTCCTCAATTCCGTCAAGGGTAAAGGCTTCGCCCTCGCTACGCTCGCCCTTGACTCCATTTCCGAATTGGCTATTCAATAGTTGCGGTTGAGAGGTTTAGACCTTAATTTCTTTGCCTATTCTTTGCTTCCTGCCTAGCTCGATAAATTCAGCTGGCGATAAATAGTTGAGTCCTGAATGGATACGTTCTTCGTTATAAAATTTTATAAAATCACTTACTACTTTGTAGGCTTCGGCATATGTTTGGAACTCATACAAGCTTAAGCATTCTGCTTCTAGAATGCTATGAAATGCCTCTATGTGTGCATTCATGTTCGGTGTTCTATTGGGAATACGTTCATGTTCGATTTTCAGACTCTGACATTTTTCCTGGAAAATACGAGATTTGAATTGTGGACCAATATCTGTTCTGATCACAGGTTTAATTTCTTCCTCAAGTAGTTTTCGCTTCCATAATGCCTGTTCCAGTGTTCTGGCAGCGTCTACACCTTCGCATTAAAGACCAATATGGTAACCGACGATCGACCTATCATATACATCAATTACATGACAGAATAAAGAGAAAAATCTTTTTTCACCCGCTATATAGCCATATTTCAAATCTGTTTCCCATAACTGGTTTGAATTATTTATAGTACGGTTCCTAGCCAGTTTTTTGGGATGATTGGGTTTTATTTTCCTTTGCGGACGTAGATTGCCCAGTTGCTTACATAAACGATAAACCTTCTTTTTATTGATGATCAGTCCGAGAGTTTTCCGTAATGCCATGGTCAATTTGATATAACCATAGGCAAAGCCCTCATTTTCTATAAACTGTAATAGCCATTTTTTTATTTCTTCATCACTTATCTTAGTCTTTTGTTCATCACAAGAATACCCAGGCACGGGACGTCCCCCACTTGCTCTCCTCTGGGCATATTCTCTCTTTAGCTGATAATAGTAAGTTGACCTGGATACCCCAACGATACGCAATACTTTGACTGCTGGGTACCCTAGATTAATCCATATTCAATCTTGTCAGCAAGTGAGGGTTTTTCTTTTTTACTAAATCACGAAGAATAGCTATTTCCAGGTCTTTTTCACCAAGAAGTTTCTTTAGCTGCTCATTTTCCTTAGTAAGCTGCTTGTAATCAGGATAAATTTCATTAATAGTTGAATGTTCCACAGGTAAAGATTGATGTTTGCCCTGTTTGTATTCTCTTACCCAGCGGCTGACCATATTAGGATTCAGCTCGTGCCTTCTTGCTACTATGGCATTATTTCCTGTTTCCAGCGCTTCCTTAATGACTTGATTCTTAAATTCAGCGGTTTACTTTCTGCGTATCATAAAATCGCCCCCTAACATTATTTTAACTCTTAAGAGTTCTAGTGTCCAAATGAGTTAGGGGGCTAAAAAAGTTTTGAATTCAACAGGGAGCCTGCTTTGAAGAGTTTCCCATAGTCGCTCTACTCTACCTTTGGCCTGGGGTGAACGTGCTGGAATAAGGGTTATACCTAGTTCTTTCAT
>NZ_FUXM01000072.1 GCF_900167165.1 Carboxydocella sporoproducens DSM 16521
TTCGGTTACCAGAACATGAACATGCGGATTAAATTTCAAGTCCCTTCCAAAGGTATGTATTACTGCTATTGCCCCGACTTCATACCCTCTTTTCCTGCCTTTCTCCCGCTACCAATACTGAATTACTTCTGCTGCTTTATCACTCAGGTCTTTTAGCCAATCTCGGTTACGGTAAAACATCACCCTTAATTCTTCTGGAACGGTAAATACCATATGTCTATGCCCTATTTCTAATATCCGTTCTGTTTGTTTTTCTACCCACTTTTCTATATAAACTTTTCCACATCGATTACAAAATCTACTCTTACATGTAAATGCTACTTTCTTTTTCTTGCTCCCGGTACAATTAGTACATATGTATTCTGCATAACCGTACTTTATTTTCTTTCTCATGCGCTCTCATATTTCTACCTTAACACCCTAAGTTATCCACATCAAGCCTTAAAGCATAATTTCCTAAACATTGAAAAAGTACAAATATAGTTGTAAAATATAGTAAAAATTACATAAAATTTTTGTGAGATAATTGGAGGTGTTTGTCAAATGCCGCGCATCGAGAAGCTGAATTGAGAGGAGCTTATTACTATAACCGCAGCACGCACTCACTTCAGTCAAGAGAGAGCAACTCCCGTTCATCGACCGGGCCGTCGGTCGTAAAGGGCGCAGCCACTTCTATCAGCCGAGACCCGCTGAAGGGAACCAAGTATGAATGGGACACACGACATCTCGGGGCCACGGTCCTTTCAATACGAGACACTACGGCCGGTCGTATTAAGGACGGCAAGCCGGTCGGTACTCCCGTCTTTCGAATCGACAAGCCCCATGGCAATCCAAAATTCCCCCATATTAACGTAAAACCGGACAAATTTGGGTTAGATCACAAGCCGATTCCCGAGGCGGCTTACAAGGCGGCCAGTCATGCCGGTGAAATCGCTCAAGGCCTCAAGGGCGCCAGTCGAGCCTTGGTGGCAGCCGGTGCCGCCCTGGATGCCTATGAGATTTATCAGGGTTACAAGGCTGACGGAAACAAGATTGGCGACCATACTAAGCAAGCAGTGGGTCGAGCAGCAGGCGGATGGGCCGGCGCTTTGGCTGGAGCTGAGGTCGGCGGAATGGCCGGTGCGTCCCTGGGTTCGATGATTGTGCCTGGGGTGGGCACGGCTATAGGCGGGTTTGTTGGAGCAGTGGGCGGAGCCGTTGGAGGAGCAGTTGGCGGTTCAAAATTGGGAGAATGGCTGATGAAGCGGTAACAAAGGAGGAACCAATTTATGGGGACGATTTTGCGGAAAAACAGAAATATCACTATGCCGGAAGCACCGATCGAACTGATTTATGAGTTAGATGATCCAATTGCACCGAACTGGATATCGCTCGTGCTTGGAGTTCCCCTAAGACATTCCCAGCACCCAAGCTGGAGGAACCTCGTAGTCGAGCTGATTCAACGTCTCGGCGGTTCAGCACCCCTTGGTCTTTTACTCATTCAGGTTGTGCCAGAGCGAAACTGGTATGGAGATGAAATCGTGGCAGCTGGCGGTCAAGTGCTGGTATGCAGTGAACCCACGAATCAGAAGCTGGTTCGACTTGCAGGATACCTACCTGCCACCAAAGCTAGTTCAGGACTTCTCCGGGATTTTTTATTGGACGAGATTGCCGAGATGGGACTTCTTTACATCAACCTTCTCTCTGAGAGCGACGGGCCTATCCAATACTTTCGAATTGCAACAGAGACAGAACGATTTCCGCCCCTTTGCCAAGGACTTCTGCACCTGGAAGGAGACGGGGGCATTTTAGAGATCAACCTCCCAGGAGAAAAAGACTTCCTCCCTATCGTGACCGAACTCGGCCTCAAATATGGTTTCCAACTTCGCACCCTGCAAGGGCGGGACTGGCCACTATGAGTTTCACTATCTGGTCCGCCCACATTGCTGTGACCAAAAGAGAACAAGAAGTTCCCCTTTCATCAAAGGGCTGTCACAGTGGTCATTCTCATGTACTTGCCCTGATCGTTCTGGAATCTGACTTCGAAGTGGAATTGACACAACGGTGGTACAACGCCGTAGGCCAGACCGTCTATGTACACAGTTGGCTCCAACCACCAATCCCTGAACCCAAAGAGATGGCGGTAGGTATCCAGACCGCTTTGCTGGGTCCCTATGGTGGTATCTGCCTCTTCACGCTGGAAATAAATGGATATTCCGCTATGTCATTGCCGTTCGCGTACCGCCCGTGGGTCATCTATGATCAAAGGGGGCAACTCTCCCTCCAACCAGGAACATTCTTCTTTTAGGCAAACTGACCGCTATCAACCAGTAACGCGGAGTGTGCGGAAGCAATCCGCTCACCTAGGAAAAATCATACGACCCTTTTACCGCAAACTTAGACTGTCTCCGTCTCATGAGTAACTGACTTACATTTACACCGACCGACCAACTTGTAAAGATTACTCCCGCCACTCACAGTTCCGTTAAAAAGGACAGTAGGAATACGCTGATTATAAAGAAACTCCCTTGGTCCCAAAGCAACCGAGGGAGTTTCCGTGTATGTCTGGCATGGAACCTGTCCTGTGTAGAATATGCCCGCACCAATTAATCTCTCGTACAACGTGTTGCTGGGACACAATGTCAACGGCTACGATGAGCGTGGAATCTTTGATGGTGGTAAGTTCGCGATTTTGTGCTATCATGGTGATACAACCTCCTGATATTCGTGGTGCTGTTCAGCTTGACATCCTCACGTTATCAGGAGTTTTTCATTTGCTCAAACCTCCCCATGTTTCATTACAGGAATGCTCCTTCCAAAGAAGATTCATCCACATAGCTTCCCCAATCAGGAAGTCCACAATGATGTCCTGCAATTCCATAAGCTAATATCTTGCCAAGAACACCATAATGCTCGATTACCTCTAACGCTCCAGCTGTAGAGTGGTCAACTTTGC
>NZ_FUXM01000073.1 GCF_900167165.1 Carboxydocella sporoproducens DSM 16521
TTCTCAAACCCAGGGAAATTCGCCCTCGCAGCACGATATAAAGTCACTGTACTATCTTGAAATTTCTCTGATACATTCAACTGCTCATTCAAACTATCATTCTCTCGCTTTAATTTATTAACCTCTTTACTTTTTTCGTGATACCCCTCTTTCCATGTATTCACTACTTCTTTCAAACTCTCTCTACGTTTTTTTAATTCTTGATTTTCTGTGTAATAGTCTGTGCTCTTAATATTTTCGTAATCATCAACAATCCGTTCTGCAGAAGAGATTGTTTCTTGCAGGCGTTCAAATTCATCAGCAGTTAATATCTTTCTACCAGTCTCTTCACGTCCAGAGAACAAACCTGTACGCTCATTTTCATAATCAAAGGGTTTCGTAGACCTCATATGCTCTATTCCACTCTGTAACTGCTTATTTGCCTTCTGTAACTCATCCTTAACTTCTTGCAGTTCCTGTTTATGAAATACAGTATCTTTCTTGTACTGATCCATCGCTTTATGTTCTCGTTCTGTAACCTCTTTGGACGTGCCTCTTTCAAGTTCATAACCTTTCTCATTCACATACTCATTAAATCTATCTTGTAATTGAGTAAAGTCTTTCTTGTTGCCTAACTGTTCTTTTGCAGACAATCTCCCGTCCTCTGTTAAAGGGACAAAACCAAAGTGCATATGTGGGACTCTTTCATCCAGATGGACAGTCGCATACAGCATATTTTCCTTACCGTATTCATTTTCTAGAAACTCCAAGCTATCTTTAAAAAATCGTTCTATTTCTTCTCCGCTTAAATCATCAAAGAAATCTTTATCACTTGTAACCAGTCCGTCCACATGTCGAATTGCATCTGACCGAATTTTACGTTTCCCTGAATAATTCTCATCAATCGTTTCATCAATTTTATCTTTATACTTTATATTTTGTGCGTTAATCAAATCATAATTTTTATATGTTTCCTCATGATTTATGTCTTTATTATTATAGTTTTTATTCTCTCTTTGATTATGTCTTTGTATCCCGTTTGTATTACTTGATCCTTTAACTCTGGCAACCCTCAAAATTGAATGAGACATGCTACACCTCCGGATAATAAATATATATAAACGTATATAGATTTCATAAAGTCTAACACACTAGACTTATTTACTTCGTAATTAAGTCGTTAAACCGTGTGCTCTACGACCAAAACTATAAAACCTTTAAGAACTTTCTTTTTTTACAAGAAAAAAGAAATTAGATAAATCTCTCATATCTTTTATTCAATAATCGCATCCGATTGCAGTATAAATTTAACGATCACTCATCATGTTCATATTTATCAGAGCTCGTGCTATAATTATACTAATTTTATAAGGAGGAAAAAATATGGGCATTTTTAGTATTTTTGTAATCAGCACAGTTCATTATCAACCAAACAAAAAATAAGTGGTTATAATGAATCGTTAATAAGCAAAATTCATATAACCAAATTAAAGAGGGATATAATGAACGAGAAAAATATAAAACACAGTCAAAACTTTATTACTTCAAAACATAATATAGATAAAATAATGACAAATATAAGATTAAATGAACATGATAATATCTTTGAAATCGGCTCAGGAAAAGGCCATTTTACCCTTGAATTAGTAAAGAGGTGTAATTTCGTAACTGCCATTGAAATAGACCATAAATTATGCAAAACTACAGAAAATAAACTTGTTGATCACGATAATTTCCAAGTTTTAAACAAGGATATATTGCAGTTTAAATTTCCTAAAAACCAATCCTATAAAATATATGGTAATATACCTTATAACATAAGTACGGATATAATACGCAAAATTGTTTTTGATAGTATAGCTAATGAGATTTATTTAATCGTGGAATACGGGTTTGCTAAAAGATTATTAAATACAAAACGCTCATTGGCATTACTTTTAATGGCAGAAGTTGATATTTCTATATTAAGTATGGTTCCAAGAGAATATTTTCATCCTAAACCTAAAGTGAATAGCTCACTTATCAGATTAAGTAGAAAAAAATCAAGAATATCACACAAAGATAAACAAAAGTATAATTATTTCGTTATGAAATGGGTTAACAAAGAATACAAGAAAATATTTACAAAAAATCAATTTAACAATTCCTTAAAACATGCAGGAATTGACGATTTAAACAATATTAGCTTTGAACAATTCTTATCTCTTTTCAATAGCTATAAATTATTTAATAAGTAAGTTAAGGGATGCATAAACTGCATCCCTTAACTTGTTTTTCGTGTGCCTATTTTTTGTGAATCGATTATGTCTTTTGCGCAGTCGGCTTAAACCAGTTTTCGCTGGTGCGAAAAAAGAGTGTCTTGTGACACTCTTAAATTCAAAATCTATCGGTCAGATTTATACCGATTTGATTTTATATATTCTTGAATAACATACGCCGAGTTATCACATAAAAGCGGGAACCAATCATCAAATTTAAACTTCATTGCATAATCCATTAAACTCTTAAATTCTACGATTCCTTGTTCATCAATAAACTCAATCATTTCTTTAATTAATTTATATCTATCTGTTGTTGTTTTCTTTAATAATTCATCAACATCTACACCGCCATAAACTATCATATCTTCTTTTTGATATTTAAATTTATTAGGATCGTCCATGTGAAGCATATATCTCACAAGACCTTTCACACTTCCTGCAATCTGCGGAATAGTCGCATTCAATTCTTCTGTAATTATTTTTATCTGTTCATAAGATTTATTACCCTCATACATCACTAGAATATGATAATGCTCTTT
>NZ_FUXM01000074.1 GCF_900167165.1 Carboxydocella sporoproducens DSM 16521
ATGTGTTATGCTAGCAATGGCGATAGGGCGAATTCGGGAAAATCAGGCAGAGAAGATGCGGAGCCTGGTAGCTTAAAAAGGAGAAGAAAAGCATCTCTAATATGGGCAAAAAGTTACAGGCCGGATGATTAAGAAGTCATTTTAGGGCTAGTGGGATTAGTGCGCCCTTTTTTAGGATTTAAAAAAAGAGAGATACCATTATCCTTGCTAAAGAACTGAATGATAATGTTTAAAAAAAATTATTTATAATATTTTTAGCAATTTTCATTCTGAAAAAGGGTACATCGCAAAAAGCATCTGGAAGTTAACTATTGACATGACAACTTCTGCATATTACAATGATTTTATGACATGGTATGGAATACCCCTGCCCCGGAGGGTTTTTATACCACGATTTGCAGTTCTGTCAGGATGCAAGGAGGGAAAAACATGACCACCTATATGGCCAAACCCCAAGAGGTGCAGCGCAAGTGGTACATCTTGGATGCGACAGGAAAACCCCTGGGCCGCCTGGCTTCTGAAGCTGCCAGGTTGCTGCGGGGCAAGCATAAACCCATTTACACTCCCCATGTGGATACCGGTGACCATGTGATCATCATCAATGCCGAAAAGGTAGTCCTGACCGGGAAAAAACTGGATCAGAAAAAATGGCAGCGTCACTCCGGTTACCCGGGCGGATTTAAGTCCACTGACTACCGGACTCTGTTACAGACCAAACCGGAACTGGCTGTGCAGCTGGCTGTCAAAGGCATGCTGCCCCATAACCGGCTGGGTGACAAAATGTTGAAAAAGCTCCGCGTCTATCGGGGCAGTCAACATCCCCACCAGGCTCAACAGCCTGAGCTGTGGGTAGGTCAAGAGTAACAGAGGAAGGAGGTAGTAATAGTGGCTCAAGTAGTTCAATACTGGGGTACCGGAAGACGGAAAAATGCCGTTGCTCGTGTACGTCTGATTCCCGGTGGCACTGGCAGGATTCTGGTTAATAACCGGGAACTGGGTGAATATTTCGGGAAAAAGACTCTGGAAATGATCGTAAAGCAGCCTCTGGAAATCACCAATACTCTGGGCAAATTTGATGTCCTGGTTAAAGTTCATGGTGGTGGGATTTCCGGCCAGGCTGGCGCTGTGCGTCATGGCATCGCTCGTGCTCTGACTAAAGCAGATGAAGAATTGCGGCCTGCTTTGAAGCGGGCTGGTTTCCTCACTCGTGACCCGCGCATGAAGGAGCGCCGCAAGTATGGCTTGAAAAAGGCCCGCAAAGCTCCTCAATACTCCAAGCGTTAATTTCATATTGTCTGAATCTAATCCCTGCGACTACCTGTTTTTCCGGGTTAGGCGCAGGGATTTTTTAGAAAGTACATAAGTTTACGTAGGATATTGCATTGCAATAAAAGATTGTACATAATACTTGTAAGAGTATAATGCAAATGTGTGTCATGAGGAAAATAATATTTTTGGGGGTCCGTGAAGTGAAAAATAAATTGATTAATACGAGTTTTAGTGTTGTATTTCCCCGTCAGGCCCACATTCGTAGAAAAGCGTACGAATTAGAGGATAGACTAAAAAATTTATATTTGCAACCTGAGATCTTACCAGTTCCTGATGAAATTGACCCGGAAATGCCACGAATAATATTCAGCTCGCATCATGGTTATAGCCAATTGATTGTTTCGCAGGTAAACATTCAACTGACTGCATTCTATTCCCCGGACTGGCAAGAAAATATGGAATTAGGTAAAAAATATTTTATGGAACGCAGTTCTTTAATTTTTAACTTACTTGACTTAATTGGAGATATTAAACCTTATTTTTGCGGTATTACGAATAGAGCCCAAATTAACATAGACACTATAAGTGATAAGGTTGTTTTAAAACAGATAGCAAATACTTTTTTGAAAGAGTTATCTGATAATACAAGCGATATAGAAGTTAAAAATACCAAAATAGTAGATAATCGCTTTTATAGTAACATAATTGTACGTAATTTTCGCACATGGGAACACAATGACCATCAGGAAGTTATACGCCTTTCGAATAAAGGTGCGCTGAAGCGTGGTATTGAAGTAATTTGTGATTTTAATGACAGGTATGCATTCAATGAAATTGAAAATTATTTTTCCGATAAATCAATACTTAATCAGTAGCGTTGCATAAAATTTTTTAGAATTTGTCAAGCTGGGAATTAATTCGATTTAACACAAAATAGGCCGAATTATGCGTTTTTTAGCTGAGAAATATAAAAATCTCCTTTATAATAGAGATTAAGGGTAGTCCTTGCCCAAATCTCTAATATAAAGGAGAAGCTATAATGCGAGGCAAGGATATCACAAAATCCACATTTTTTCAATTGTTTCAGCCAATTTTTCACGAAAAAATTTTTCAGCTTATTAATAACGCAGGTGTTGACAAATACGTTAAAAAACTGACAGCACTTAAGCTATTCTATCTTCTGGCCTATGCCCAGTTAGAACAATTAAAAGGTCTACGGGATATTAGCAATAGCTTAAATAACGA
>NZ_FUXM01000075.1 GCF_900167165.1 Carboxydocella sporoproducens DSM 16521
CAGCTCCCGCACTTCCATTTCAACCAGTTCCAGCAGCTCGGGATCATCCACCATGTCAGCCTTGTTCAGCCAGACTACGATATGAGGCACACCTACCTGACGGGCCAGCAGGATGTGTTCCCGGGTCTGAGGCATAGGACCATCTGCAGCGGATACAACCAGAATAGCGCCGTCCATCTGGGCAGCACCGGTGATCATGTTCTTAACATAGTCAGCGTGACCAGGGCAGTCTACGTGAGCATAATGACGCTTGTCGGTTTCATACTCAACGTGAGCAGTATTGATGGTAATGCCTCTTTCCCTTTCCTCCGGAGCGGCATCGATCTCATCATAACGCTTGACTTCAGCCTTACCTTGAGTTGCCAGAACTACAGTAATCGCAGCAGTGGTAGTTGTTTTACCATGGTCAACGTGACCGATGGTGCCCACGTTTACGTGAGGCTTAGTTCTTTCAAATTTTGCCTTTGCCATCTCTTCAAACCTCCTACATATATTTTTTGTAGTATTTTGGGCTAAATAAGATTGATTATATGTAAAAAGAAAAACCAGCCATAGGCTGGTTTACCTGACCTTAGTGGTAGCGGCGGAGGGATTCGAACCCCCGACACTGCGGGTATGAACCGCATGCTCTAGCCAACTGAGCTACGCCGCCTTATTGGTTGCGGGGGGAGGACTTGAACCTCCGACCTTCGGGTTATGAGCCCGACGAGCTACCAACTGCTCTACCCCGCGACGAAGAACTGTTACGTCATTGACAAAATCTATTATAGCCTTCCTTGCACCAATGGTCAAGAAGTAAACCCTGCCAATTTAGCCACAGTCCCGTTTTTCCAGATATCTTTCTATTTTTCTTTTTACCCGTTGCAAAGCATTATCAATGGACTTAACATGCCTCTTAAGGTCAACTGCTATTTCCTGATAGGACTTGCCGTCTAGATAGGACATTAACACTTTCCATTCCAGCGAACTGAGCAACTCCCCCATTTTCTCCTCAATGTCATCGAATTCTTCCCTGCTGATAATCAATTCTTCCGGATCTGTAATCTTAGTACCCGAAATCACATCCAGCAAAGTACGATCAGAATCTTCGTCATAAATAGGCTTATTCAGGGAGACATAGGAGTTTAATGGGATATGCTTCTGTCTAGTTGCTGTCTTAATAGCAGTGATGATCTGCCGGGTAATGCACAATTCGGCGAAGGCCCGGAAAGATGATAGCTTATCAGGGCGAAAATCCCTGATGGCTTTATAGAGGCCAATCATCCCCTCTTGTACAATATCCTCCCGGTCGGCGCCGATCAGGAAATAGGATCTCGCCTTAGCCCGCACAAAGTTTTTGTACTTATTGATGAGGTACTCAGCGGCTGCATTGTCTCCGGCCTTGGCCAGTTCTACCACATCCTCATCAATCATTTCCTCAAAACGTTCGCAGGCATCCGGTTGGGCACTCAGACTCAAGGTCATCGCCTCCGCTCTATTTGGTATTACCCGGGGTCGCAGTGATACATAAACTATTATACTCACAGGCTTGGACATAGTCAAGCCTTGCGCTGGCGTTGCCGCAAAACTTCATAAACACAGATGGCTGTAGCAACGGAGGCGTTCAGGGAGTTAATCTTGCCTGACATTGGTATTTTAATCAGAAAATCACAGTTTTCTTTTACCAGCCTGCTCAAACCCTTGCCTTCTCCTCCCACCACCAGAGCCAGCGGCCCGGTAAGGTCTTGTTCCCAAAGGCTTTTTTCTGCCTCTCCGTCCAGACCGGCTACCCAAACCCCTTTTTCTTTCAGTTCCCTGATTATCTGTACCAGATTGGACACCCGGGCCACCGGTACATACTCTACCGCACCCGCAGCAGCTTTCGCCACCGTTCCTGTCAACCCCACATTTCGACGTTTGGGTATAATCACCCCGTGAACTCCGGCCCCTTCGGCAGTACGCAGGATCGCCCCCAGATTGTGAGGATCTTCCAGTTCATCCAGCAAAATCAGCAAGGGCTGTTCTCCCCTGGCTTCCGCCTGGGCCAGTATCTCTTCCCAATCAACATAGGAGGCGGCCGCTACCTGAACCGCTACCCCCTGGTGAGCGGAAGTACCACAGATGCTGTCCAAACGCTCTCTGGTCACTTCCTGGAAAGGTACCCGACTCTCCCGCAAGACTGCCATAAGATTAGGGGGAAGTTTGGTGCCTTTGGCGACCAGGATTTTGTTCAGCTCTCTACCTGCTTTAATCGCTTCCAGTACAGGATTACGGCCATAAACCCATTCCAGTTCACCCATCCTGGCCTGTCCCTGGTTCAAAAAACTTGACTATTTTTATTTTCAGTCAAGTCGGCCCCCAGACCAGGCTTTCGCCTCCTTTCCGAATACTTGATTTGCCCCCGC
>NZ_FUXM01000076.1 GCF_900167165.1 Carboxydocella sporoproducens DSM 16521
GCCCAGAGTGAGCAGGAGGCGTATAACTCCGTCTGGCCTGACCTGAAGTTATTGGCCCTGTCCGTACGGTGACCCCGTTTAGCCGGTGTCGGAGAAACCGGTAGGCGTCCTAACAGGACGCGGGAGGCGGAGTTATACTCCCACCGGGAGGTCAGCATAAACCGGTGCAGTACTCCCGTCCGGGTGGAACTCCCGGGCCGAGGTCCCCTGTCGCCCTGCCCCGCGGGGGCAAATCAAGTATTCGGAAAGGAGGCGAAATCCTGGTCTGGGGGCCAACTTGGCTGAAAATAAAAACAGTCAAGTTTTTTGAACCAGGTAAGGGATCTTGAAAGTGCTGGTTATAGGCGGAGGCGGCCGGGAACATGCCCTGGTCTGGAAAATCGCTCAGAGTCCCAGAGTGGAAAAAATCTATTGTGCGCCGGGCAATGCGGGCATTAAAGCCCTGGCTGAATGTGTAGAGATTGCCGCTGATGATGTGGAAAAACTGCTGGCCTTTGCCAGAGAAGAAGGTATAAACTTAACTGTGGTGGGGCCGGAAGCGCCTTTGATGGCCGGGATTGTGGATGCTTTCCGGGCGGAAGGGCTGAGGATTTTCGGCCCTACCCGGGCTGCCGCTGAACTGGAAGGCAGCAAGGCCCTGGCCAAGGATTTGATGGCCAAATACAACATCCCGACGGCAGCTTATCGGGTTTTTACCGAGGCGGAACCAGCCAAAGCCTTTATCCGCCAGCTGGGGGCTCCCTGCGTAGTTAAGGCCGATGGTCTGGCGGCAGGC
The DNA here is from genome assembly GCF_900167165.1 of Carboxydocella sporoproducens DSM 16521. Taxonomy (NCBI): domain Bacteria; kingdom Bacillati; phylum Bacillota; class Clostridia; order Eubacteriales; family Clostridiales Family XVI. Incertae Sedis; genus Carboxydocella; species Carboxydocella thermautotrophica. The sequence goes on from NZ_FUXM01000076.1 coordinate 776, forward strand.
AAGGGGGTAATCGTGGCCCGGACTCTGGCGGAAGCGGAAGCTGCCGTGGACCTGATTATGGGAGAAAGGGCCTTTGGTTCTGCCGGGGACCGGGTGGTGGTGGAAGAATACCTGGAAGGACAGGAAGTGAGCATCCTGGCCTTTACCGATGGTCGCACCGTTATTCCCATGGTTTCCGCCCAGGACCACAAGCGTATTTTTGACGGCGACCAGGGGCCCAACACCGGCGGCATGGGGGCCTACTCCCCGGCCCCCATCTACACGCCCGAGGTAGCGGCGGTAGTGGAACGGGAAATACTCCTGCCCACCATCCAGGGGATGGCGGCAGATGGCCGTCCCTATCAAGGGGTATTGTATGCCGGGCTGATGTTGACCAAAGATGGTCCGAAAGTGCTGGAATACAATGCCCGTTTCGGTGATCCGGAAACCCAGGCTGTCCTGCCCCGGCTGGAGACTGACCTGGTGGAAATCATGGAGGCGGTGATCGATGGCCGTCTGGATGAAATCCAGATTCAGTGGAAGCCGGAAGCGGCGGTATGTGTGGTAATGGCGGCAGAAGGCTATCCCGGTCCCATTACTAAAGGGGATGAAATCCAGGGCCTGGCTGAAGCGGCAGCGACAGGGGCGCTGGTTTTCCATGCCGGGACAATGGCCGAAGGTGAACGCATCCTCACGGCCGGGGGCCGGGTGCTGGGGGTGACGGCCCTGGGGGCAAACATCGAAGAGGCGATTCAGAAGGCCTACCAGGGCGTGGAGTGCATCAGTTTCCGGGGTATGCAATACAGAAGGGATATTGGGGCAAAAGCGTTAAGATAACAGGAAAAATCCCATCTCTTGAGAAAGGAGATGGGATTTTTTGCATATCTATAGCATCTGATGGAAAAAAATGATAAGATAAAAACAGATGGAGGGAATAAACTATGCCTGACAACTATTTTTCCGAAAGCGCTGTGCAATACCGTATTAAAACCTATCAAGACTACCTAAAATTGCCGGAAGGAGAAAGATGGGAAATCATCGACGGCCAAGCCTATGCAATGGTAGCTGCCCCATCCTGGCAGCATCAACAAATAGTTCTCGAGCTGGCGAGCACCATCCACTCTTACCTGAAGCAGAAAGGAAACTGCCAGGTCTATGTGGCCCCCTTCGATGTCAGACTGATCGATGCAGGAGAAACCGAGCAAAACTGCTGCAATGTAGTACAGCCGGACATCAGCGTCATCTGTGACCGCACCAAACTGGATGATAAAGGCTGTCTGGGGGCCCCGGACTGGATTATTGAGGTGGTTTCCCCCTCCCATACCTCCCATGATTATGTGCGCAAGCTGAATCTTTATGAGCGATTCGGGGTACGGGAGTACTGGATCGTCAACCCTGATTCCCGCCATATCCTGGTGTATCGCCTGGGAGAGCAAGGAGGTTATGGTGCCCCAAT
>NZ_FUXM01000077.1 GCF_900167165.1 Carboxydocella sporoproducens DSM 16521
GTTTCCCATAGTCGCTCTACTCTACCTTTGGCCTGGGGTGAACGTGCTGGAATAAGGGTTATACCTAGCTCTTTCATAGCTCTGCCAAACTGGGTGTCGTTAACAACTTTGCCTTGCAATTGCTCCTCAATCGTAAGCCTTGAAGCGTTTTGGGAGAGAAAAATTGAGTGTCTGTCTGCATAGATACTTGCTGGAATACCGTGCTTGTTAACGATTTGCCAGATTACCTCAAAATATCCTTGCAAGCATTCATTCTTGGCCAGGTAGAGTCCTACTATTTTCCCGGTGGCATCGTCAATTGCACCATGGAAGGCAAACTTTTCATTAGTGCCAAACCATTCAAAAGGAGTGGCATTCATTTGTATAAGGAGGCCTTGGAGTGACGATAAAAGTGCAGTCGCAAAACACCCTCAAATACGATAAAATAGACGTACGTGAACTGAGGAGGATGCGACAATGGGAACATATGATAAGCAGTTTAAAAATGAAGCCGTTCGACTGTCGGACGAGGTTGGTGTAAAAAAAAGCGGCTCAGCAGCTAGGGATACCATACTATACTTTAGCTGATTGGCGGAGCAAGCGAAAACAATATGGAGATCAGGCTTACGTCGGCAGTGGTCACTCATATCCAAGTGAAGGAAAAAGGCAACGTGAAATAGAGCTTGAGCGTGAGAATGCTGAACTACGCAGGGCAAATGAGATACTAAAAGATGCATTGTGTTTTTTCGCAAAAGACCGGAAGAAGTAAAACCGTGCCAGCTTTATAGATATATCAGCATTAGACGGAAATGTTGGAACGTTAAGGAAATGTGCCGAGTACTAGGGGTCAGCGAATCAGGATATTATCGCAGCCTGAGAGCTTCGGACAAACCGAAACGTCGAGAGCTTCTTCTGGTCAGGATAAAAGAAATCATTAGACAAAATGAGGATAACGATAATTATGGCGCCCGGCGAATCCATTTGGCACTTATTCAGGAAGGTGTAAAGGCCAGCTATAGCTCTGTATACCGAGCAATGAAGCAAAACGGGCTAATAAAGAAGCCTAAGCTACATCCAAATGGTATTACCCGTGAGGATGCAGAAGCCCATAAGAGCGAAAACCTGATTCAGCGCAACTTTACTGCGGAAACACCGAAACAAAAGTGGCCGGCGGACATTACTGAAGTACCATGTTCAGACGGCAAGTTATATGTAGCAGCAGTCTTGGACTGTTTTAATGGTGAAATCGTTGGGTTGGCAATGGATGATAATATGAGGAAGGAGCTCTGTATACAAGCTTTTGAGAGTGCTTGCAAATCGAGAAACGCTCGTGGCATGATATTTCACAGCGACAGGGGCAGTCAATTTACAAGCTACGCTTTCAGGGAAAGCCTTGCTCGCTTTGGTGCGATTCAAAGCATGAGTGGGACAGGCCGCTGCTATGATAATGCTAGGATGGAAAGCTTTTTTGCAACGTTAAAGAAGGAAAAACTATATCGGATCCGTACTGAGCGTTTTACAATGTCTTTCGTCAAAACTGTTATTTTTCGATATATAATGATTTACTACAACAGGCAGAGGATATATACTTCAAACCCGGACGGTTGGCCTCCAGCGATATACCGTGAGAGGTATCTGGGAATAGCAGCATAGAAACAGGGATGGGCGCGGGGGCGCGGCGAAAATTTTCTGGAACCTCCGTTCCGCTACGCTACACTTCGGTTCCAGAAAATTCTTTTTGGGTGTTTTTAAACTGAGCTAATTGCGTTGTCAGAAAATCCTGACAATCCAAGGGATTAGCGAAAGGTCAAAAATAAATTTACCCCAGAAAAAGGTGTATAGAAAAGGGTTTTTAGCGCAAAACAAGAGGCTGAGGGAAAAATTCACCCCAGCCTCAAATGTTGTAAAAAATAAGCAACAGGCATCCACCTGTGGTAAAATTGAAGTTGAAAAGACAAAAATCCTACCCAGGGAGGGATGCCTGTTATGGCTATTATACCACAAATTAAGCTATTTGAGTGGACAGAAATACAAACAATTGGAGATTTAGTTCGTTTACGGCTGGTTCTGGATTACATGCCAGACGAAGAGTTAATGAGGAC
>NZ_FUXM01000078.1 GCF_900167165.1 Carboxydocella sporoproducens DSM 16521
GCTTTTGCCTGTTCACGGCTGGCTACAGATATCTGTTCTCCCATCTGTCTTACATGTGCTACCCGTTCCACAATAATTTTACTATCATTTGCCATTTGTTTTGCCATTTCTGCGAGAACCGCTGCACGATCATTAATTTGTTTGACTGAAGCAGTAATTTGAGTTGCACCTTTAGCCTGGTCTTCAATAGCGGTTTTTATATCCTCAACATGTCCAAGGGATTTGTTTAAAGTGTCTACTATTTGTTTTTCCATTTCATTACTTTTTTCCCCGGATTCGCGTGCCATCTCATACAACTTCTCAGTTTTGTTTGCTACACTATCTATAGCGTTCATTATTTGAGCTGCACCCTGAGACTGTTCATTCAATCCCTTAACGACTTGTTCACTCTGTTGTTGAATATTTATAACTGCATCACTGACCTGGCTAATAGCTTTTGATGTTTCTGACACTGCATTTACAATTTGTCCCATAAAATCTGCCGTTTGTTCCATATTCTTTTCTACCGAAATAATCACATCTCTTGTCATCGCCGCTTGATTTATACCTTCATCAACGGTTTTGACTCCCTCATTTATTGCTTTAACAGCATTACTTGATTCAGTTTGAATGTTTTTAATTAGTAAGACAATCTCTTTAGCGGCTTTAGCAGACCTTTCCGCAAGATTTCTCACTTCATCTGCTACAACCGCAAACCCTCTTCCATATTCACCGGCTCTTGCAGCTTCAATTGCAGCATTTAGGGCCAGTAAGTTGGTTTGTTCTGCGATGTCAGTAATCATATCAACAATTGTACCAATTTCATCACTTCTTTTACTTAATACACTCATAACTTGCGCTGCATTCATAACAACATTTTTTACCTGTTCATATCCTTCCAAGTTGCTGTTTACCGCATCTACTCCCTTTCTGCATAACTCAAGAGTTTGTTCTGCAAATTGATAAGTTTTCTGAGCATTGTTTTCTATATCGTAATTTGTAGCATTAACTTCTTCAAGAGCCGCAGACACTTCTTCAGTAGCTGCAGCAATAGTACTCATTGAAGCAGAAATATTATTTATAGCATTGTTCATCTGAATAATAGAAGTGCTAATGTTTCCGTTTTCTTGTTTTAAGTCCCCTGTAAGATCTATGACACTGTTCGATACCTCAATCACATCTTTAATTACTGACTCAATGTTACTTTTTGAATCAGTTAAATTTTTGTCCAACTCATTTGCCAAATAAATATTTTCTTCAAATGATTGCTCCATTTTTTCGATGTTAATCCTGATATTATCTGTGCTGGAATAAAGAGTATCTGTTTCGCTGGCAATATTGCTTGCAATTCTTGCTAAATTATTATTTAATGAGTCAATCTCATTTATGGAATCAGTCAAAGTCTGAATATCACTGGCAACTCCTTCAACTGAGGCACTCATCTCGTTGATGGCGCTGGTGATTTCTTCTGCTCCTGAGGCCAGCTCTGTTGCATTCTGAGCTACACCTTTTATCCCTTCTGCCATGCTGCTGTTAAGTTCCACTATCT
>NZ_FUXM01000079.1 GCF_900167165.1 Carboxydocella sporoproducens DSM 16521
TGGCGGAGCCGACGGGATTCGAACCCGCGACCTCCTGCGTGACAGGCAGGCATCCTAGACCAGACTAGACCACGGCTCCGCGATGGTGGGCGATGACAGGTTCGAACTGCCGACCCCCTGCTTGTAAGGCAGGTGCTCTCCCAGCTGAGCTAATCGCCCATATAGAAATGGTGACCCCTACGGGATTCGAACCCGTGTTACCGCCGTGAAAGGGCGGTGTCTTAGACCACTTGACCAAGGGGCCACATGATGGTGAGCCATGCTGGACTCGAACCAGCGACACCCTGATTAAAAGTCAGGTGCTCTACCTACTGAGCTAATGGCTCATCATGTCGTCTGACAGTTTCATATTCTACACGATGCTAGAAAAGTTGTCAACAGTTTTTCTTGAAATTTTTCAGTTCCAAAAGCAGCCTTTGGACCAGATCTCCACGTACGCCCTTTCCAATACTCTGGCCGTTTAACTCAACGATAGGCACTATTTCGCTGATCGAATTGGTAATAAAGATCTCATCAGCCTGTAAAAGCGCTTCTTGATAATATAATCCCGCCTGGATTGTTATCCCTTGCATTCTGGCCATCTCTATTACTTTTTGTCGCATTATTCCATTCAAAATACCGGTTTCCAGAGAGGGAGTGAACAATATCCCGTCTTTAAACCAGAAGATATTACTTACTGTGCCCTCGGCCACATGGTCGGTACTGGTTAGATAAACCCCTTCCTGCCAGCCTTTGCTGTTCATCTCAGGAAAGGCAAGAACTTGATTAAGAAAGTTTAATGACTTAAGTCCTGCACCAGGCCATAGTTTACCCCAGTGCCGACCCGAAAGAATACCAGCCTTAATCCCCATTTTTTGTCTCTCTTCAATATGAGCAGGTAAAGGCTTACTGTAAACAATGCAATTAGGTAGTTTACACTGGGAAAAGTCCAACCCCAGGGGCCCCTGTCCCCGGCTGACCGTAACCCGCACATATGCATCAACAAGGCCATTCGCTTTCAACCCTGCCAGCAGCCAGTTCAGCACCTCTTTTTTCTCCCAGGGAATGGGCATATGCATAACCGTTGCCTGCTGGCAGAGACGCTGCCAGTGGTCATCAAACCAGAGGGGGCGACCTGCTTCCACCCTAATAGTAGTAAACAGGCCGTCACCATAAAGAAAACCGTGGTCAAGAACCGAGATAACGGCTTTTTCCTCTTCTGTAACAGTGCCATTGATGACAAGATAGTTAGGCATGGAAAACCTGGTTCAAAAAACTTGACTGTTTTTATCTCCAGCCAAGTCGGCCCCCAGACCAGGCTTTCGCCTCCTTTCCGAATACTTGATTTGCCCCC
>NZ_FUXM01000080.1 GCF_900167165.1 Carboxydocella sporoproducens DSM 16521
CTAATCAACCTCAACATGCATGACACTTGCATTCGAACTTCGCACCTCGAACTTCGAACTTCGCATCAGCGACGTTAGTTATAATATCACATCGGCAGCGTTTTTGTCAACAACAAGTTTTTATTTTTCTCGCGCCCTGCAGTGCTGTCTGCCGGGCGCTTGCTTATATTAACACAAACGAAACCATCCTGTCAACCCATTTTTTAATTTTTCCTCAAAGTATCTTTTGCTATTCACCTGGACAACTTTCTGCTTTTTTCACTATGTAATAGGCGATAGCTAGAGCTAAAATTATTAGGGTATTTATGCTGATTTCTATCAGTGTATCCAAACCATGGCTTTTGGTTAGAGACTTCTGGGCCTCAACAAAGAGGTTTTGTCTCACTGCTGAAATGATCCCAATCAGGATAAAAGAAGTAACACTAAACCTCTCTTTTTTGAAAAACTTAACTACTGTCCAGATTACTTCTTTAATAATCATAATCAGCAAGGCATTGCTAATTAACAAGAGAACATTCTTAGTTAAACTTAGTCCCGTAAAAGTATTTAAAATGATTCCTCCTACTGCAGCTATTAACATGACCGCTACAATTACATGAATAATATACTCTACCCAAATTAAAACGCGCGCTATTTTAAATGCTAAATTCATTTCAAATCACCTCCATCCACTGTTTATAAAGATATTGTAACACATCGTACTTAAATATTTAAACTATATACTTGTAAAACATTCATCTTCCCCCAAACGATTCTCCTGCCAGGATTGTTCATTTGATCATCATTCAGTGAAGTTACCCCCTTTGTTTTATCCACCCTTAACCAGCGGATGTAGCCGTTGATTTGAGCATAAGAATACCACCTTAACCAGTTTTGGCTGGGTGGTACTAACTATTTCTCTAATTGCTGCATCAGATTGATATTGCTCACAGGTCATGTAACATACCATTCATATGTTTACTAATGTGCCGTTTGGTTCTATGTATTTTACAGGATTAATAAGACAACTCAGATCAACAATCCTGGGAAGATGTGAACCTGATTGATGAGGTGTTAACGACGGGCACCAAATGGGCACCAAAAAAGGGTTCCGACATCCACGATGCCTGGAACCCTTGATTTCTCTGGAGCGGACGACGGGATTCGAACCCGCGACACTCGGCTTGGGAAGCCGATGCTCTACCAGCTGAGCTACGTCCGCATCTTCACGAAACAACCATAAGCGGCTTAGGGGCCGCTGGTACACTTTGTATATGGTGCCACGGGACGGAATCGAACCGCCGACACGAGGATTTTCAGTCCTCTGCTCTACCAACTGAGCTACCGTGGCAT
>NZ_FUXM01000081.1 GCF_900167165.1 Carboxydocella sporoproducens DSM 16521
GCTCATGGCGGTCAAATCCGGATAGATAGCCATCCTGGCCGGACGCTGGTGGAATTTTCACTGCCAGTGCAGTAAAAAATTTAGAACCTGATGGAGGCAATTTTTTATGAAATTGGCCTGGCATGCGAAGTTATATATTTATTTAGTTTTTTTTATCGGAATATATATCTTATTTTACAATATATTCTCATATCCATTAAAAATAGATTTTCTCTTTATGTTAATACTTATGTCATTGGCTTTAACTTCTTATTTTGGCGAAATAACTATTAGGTATTCGTTCAATTTTTCAAGTATTTGGAATGCACCAGTTTATTTCCATTATGGTTTTGGCCCACTTTTTCTTATTGTCTTTCTAGAAACAGTAATTGAAAGTATTTATTATAAAAAAGCAAATATTAAGATGTTATTTAATATTGGTCAGCTTTTGATTGCAAATTGGGGGGCACATCAGTTATATCAGATAAGCAAAGATTATTTATCGAATAACTTTTTCATTCATTTTATTTACTTTTTCCTGACTTTTGTTATTTTAAATACTCTATTGCTTGCTTCTATTTTCAAACTAGCTGACATGTATACTAATAAATTGATTCTTGAAATATTATTTTTATATTCAATTTCACTTCCTATTTATGGCATAGTTTTTGCCGCTTTTTATACAAATCCCTTACAAACAGTAATTCTCGTCCCAACTGTACTTTATTTTATTAGGGGTCAAATAACTAGAAAACTGAAAATGTCTTTTGATGATGATAAATTGGAAAATGAGCTGTATATCTATTCCCGTCAATATCTCTTTAACTACTTTAATCAAGACAACAGTCTGACCTTTCCCTTTTGGCTGACACTTATTGAATATACCCAACATGCCGAATTTAAAAATATAAGTGATTTCGCTATTTATCTGCGCAACCTGTGTGGTCCCCAGCTCTTTTGCCGTTATACAACTAATCGTATTTTAATTATCAGTCATTCCCCTTTATCAGAACGGCTGCATGCAGCTCAGATTCCTTTCACTAATGTAAAAATTGAAAACAACAGTTTTAATCTTGAATCCCTTTTAACTGATCTTGAACAAAAACTAAACCAGGTTACCAGAAAATCCGCCAAACAACGGGAAATTGCTCTCAGCAATTCAGTGCGCCTGGCCACCATCGGGCAGCTGGCTGCTGGTCTGGCCCATGAAATTCGCAACCCCCTTACTGCTGTTAAAGGCTTTCTACAGCTTTATAGCCTGGGCAACAAACTGGATACTGAAACTATACAGCT
>NZ_FUXM01000082.1 GCF_900167165.1 Carboxydocella sporoproducens DSM 16521
TCTTTGAAATTCATGCGAGTATTTCCCTATGTCATGTAAAAGACCAGCAACTGACCCTAGTTTTTTCATTCCAAAACTTGAAGCAAATTCAGCAGCTAACTTTGCCGTGTCTTCTAAATGCTTTTTTAACAAATGCCAATCGCTTTTGCTTTTTCCCTCTATGGAATGAGCATAATATTTTGTGTCTTCCATATTCACACCTCAACGTAGGAGTTACTATATTTTCCATTATTCTTCAAAACATGCAATATTTCCTGCTAAATATAAAAAAAAAACAGCATGGCCGTTGTGTTACAGACACCAAAAATTTTGGCTTTACCCTGCACCTCTGCCCACTCTCCCGCAGGCTGGCCATGCTGTCACTTTAGTTTATTTCATTATAAACTTTTTTATGTACTTTTTGCACACCTATATTGAGTCTAGTTACTTAAGTGACCCTCTTCCCATTAAACTCATTCATCGCCGCCACTATCCCCTTGTCCACCACCGCCAACACCCGATCTACCGCAGCAGGAATTATGCGCCCCAGTGCCGCCCGTTCCTCGCTACTAAAAGGCTCCAGGACATAATCGGCAGCACTCTGGCCTGGCCGCGGCCGGCCAATCCCCACCTTGAGGCGGGGAAACTCCTCCGTCCCCAAATGGCTGATAATCGACTTGATCCCATTATGGCCGCCAGAACTCCCCCTGGCCCTCAAGCGTAGCTGGCCAAACGGGTTATCCATATCATCATAGATAACCAGCACATCTTGAGCCGGAATTTTATAATAACGGGCCAGTTCCCCTACGGCCTGGCCGCTCAGGTTCATGTAGGTCTGAGGCTTGACCAGCAGCAATTTTTCCCCCTGATAATTTACCGAAGCTACCAGCGCGCCGGCCTGCTGCTTGAAACTGCTAACCCCTACCTTATCAGCGAGGGCATCAATCACCAGAAAACCGACATTATGCCGGGTCAATTCATATTGCGGGCCGGGATTGCCCAGTCCCACCAGCATCTTCATATTCTCGCCCTGGTTCAAAAAACTTGACTGTTTTTATTTTCAGTCAAGTCGGCCCCCAGACCAGGCTTTCGCCTCCTTTCCGAATACTTGATTTGCCCTCCGAGGGGCAGGGCGACAGGGGACCTCGGCCCGGGAGTCCCACCCGGAGCCCGAACGAAGAGGTTATCCTCTCCCGTACCCCA